>JAAYDB010000121.1 GCA_012729475.1 Bacteroidota bacterium | reverse complement strand
TTTATAAAACCCTACAGCAATATGTTAAAGTTCTGGATGAAAAAAATATCAAATACCAGACATTCTATCCTGACGGAGGACATACCTGGATGAACTGCAAAAAATTTCTAAACGAATCGGCCCAACTTCTCTTCAAATAATAAACCCGAAAAAATCCTACAAATGAAGAAACAATCGTTACTTATCATCATCCTTATTAGTATAACCATTGGCTGTTATTCCCAACCCGGTGGAAGAGCCGGCAGACCAATGATCAACAGGTCATCACCTGAAGTACTTGATGATAAATCAGTAATTTTCAGGTTTTTTGCCCCGGAGGCAGAAGACGTAAAACTAAGTGCAGAGTTCCTTCAGGAACCTTTGTCTATGATCAGGGATACAACAGGCCTCTGGACAATAAAAACAGACCCTGTTAAACCTGATATCTATCCGTATTTCTTTCTTGTTGACGGCATTCAGGTTCAGGATCCGGGTAATGTGCTGTATTTCTCTAACGAAAGATTTAAAAGAAGCCTTGTCGATATCCCCGGTGAAAGTCCTCTTGTCCATTCCCTTAAGGATGTTCCACACGGATCTGTGACATACTGCGACTATTATTCAGATATATTTAAAGGATACAGACCACTGGTCATCTATACTCCTCCTGAATACGATAAAAATTCTGAGAAAAAATACCCTGTTTTCTATCTTATCAGCGGTACTACCGATACCGAAGAAACATATTTCAAAGTGGGCCGGACCAATCTGATCCTCGATAATCATCTTGCAGAAGGCAAAGTTGAACCCATGATAGTCGTTATGCCTTATGGAAACCCTTCTGTCCCGGGAGCTACAGCAACAAATCCTCCTGCACCGGGAGATCAGATAAATGAAGACCCTATTGAAAATGATCTTATTAATAATATTATACCATATGTTGAATCCAACTACAGGACTCTCAATGATAATGACAACCGGGCAATCGGAGGGTTTTCACGCGGAGGAGGTCAGACACTGAGAATAGGATTTAAACACCCCGAATTATTCTCCTGGATCTGTTCTTACAGTTCTTTTCTTGGCAAAGAAGATTTTGAGAAAAACTTCAGGAATGTCTATGAAGATCCTGAACGCACCAATGAACAAATGAAGCTTTTGTGGATAAGTGTCGGAAACGAAGATTTCCTGTATGAACAAACCGTGGAATTTATGGATCTTCTTAAGGAAAAGAACATAAATTTCGAATCAATGGTCACCTCAGGTGGTCATACCTGGATGAACATGAAACAATTTATGGATAAATCATCACAGTTATTGTTCAAATGAGAATTTTATACCTGTAATTAATGATCATATAAATCTTTATATAATATATATTCCCCAATGAAAGAGCTTAAACTAAATAAGAACAGATTTATGAAATATCCCGGAAACATTATTTTCAGATTGATGTTCCTGTTCTCTGCTATCATCATAACCTTTACTGGCTGTAAAGAACAACAGCCGGTAAGAAGAACAATAGTATCCCCTGAAATCCATCAGGATAAATCAATAACATTCCGTTATCTTGCTCCCGGTGCTGAGAAAGTTGAACTTAGCGCCGAATTCCTTTCAGAGAACCTGCTGATGACGAAAGATGAGGACGGGCTCTGGACAACAACAACCGGCCCGGTTACTCCGGATATATATCCTTACTTCTTTATTGTTGACGGTATACAGGTTCACGACCCCAATAACACTTATCTTTTCCCTAATGAACGGTTTAAGCGCAGTGTTATCGAGATCCCCGGTGATCCTCCCCTTCTCTCTGAAATTCAGGAGGTCCCACACGGAAATGTAACTTACAGATACTATAAATCGCAATCTCTTGATCTGATAAGACCTGTACTTGTATATACACCTCCTGATTATGGGAAAAACCCTGAAACCAGATACCCTGTACTATATCTTATCCATGGGATGACAGATACTGAGGAGACATGGTTCAAGGTAGGACGGGTGAATGTTATTCTTGATAATATGATAGCCCAGGGCCTGGCAGAACCAATGATAATAGTAATGCCCTATGCCAATCCTCTTCCTGCCTTGCTTGAAAAAAACGAAGAAGTTGATATGAATGTACTCAGTACTGACTACTTCACCGATGATCTTATTAATGATGTGCTACCTTTTACCGAAAACAATTATAGTGTTTACACAGATGCCGGGAACAGGGCTATTGCGGGTTTCTCACTTGGAGGACGTCAGACCCTCGCTGCCGGACTGGGTAACCCTGATAAATTTGCCTGGGTATGCGCTTTCTCTCCGGCTATCTTTTCAAATGAACTGGAAAATAATTTTAAGAATTTATATGCATCACCTGCTTCTTTGAACAGTAAGCTGAAGCTCTTATGGGTAAGCTGTGGAAAAGATGATGGATTATATGATGCTTCTGTTGAGTTTACTTCATTACTGGAGGAAAAAGGTATCAGACACAGGACATTCTTTTCCGAAGGCGGGCATACCTGGATGAATTGCCGCCTGTATTTATCCGAGATCGCCAAACTTATTTTTAACTGAATATTTCTTTTAACCAGAACATTTTTTATAACCCGATAACTATAGGGAAAGCCCGGCTGTCTATTGCAGTTTGTGGAGACACGTGCTGATTAAATATTTTTCCTTACAAATTGTGAAGGTGATAAACCGAACTGCTTCTGAAAACTGGTTGCAAAATAAGAAGGAGAAGAGAATCCCACCAGGTATGATATCTCATTAATCCTGTAGTTGTTTTCGCAGAGCAGTTCTGCAGCTTTTTTAAGTCTGACCAGTCTTATATATTCAACAGTATTGAGATCTGTCAAAGCTTTGACCTTTCTGTAGAGCGTTGAAATGCTTAGTCCCATTAATACTGCTATCGTTTCCACATTTAAATCATTTTCAGAGATATTGTCCATAATGATTGAATTCAATTTTTCAAGGAATTCCTCATCCGTATTATTTAATGCGACTGATTTGATATGAGCCAGCGGAGAACTAATGAAATTCTGCCTGTACAGACTTCTGTTCTTTATGAGATTCTCTATCTGTGCCATTAATAAATCTGTTGAAAAAGGCTTTTCGATATAAGCATCTGCACCTGAATCAAGACTTTGTATTCTTGCGGTAAGATGAACTATGGCAGTAAGAAGGATAACAGGGATGTGACTGTATTCTATGTTTGATTTAATCTGAATACAAAGTTCATATCCATTGATGACAGGCATTATAACGTCACTGACAACAAGAATGATATGAAATTTTTCAAGTGCCTTCAGAGCTTCCTGACCATTCCGGGCGAGAATAACATTATAATCACCTGTTATTTCATTGGCAATAAATCTCCCCATTTCAATCTCATCTTCAACCAGAAGTATATTTGGATGAGAATTTTGAAGTGATCCGAAAATTTCAAACTCCTGCTGTTCCCTGAGGCTAACTTCATCAGTTTCTATCTTGTCAAAAACTAATTCCTCCTGATTTTTACCAAGTTCCAGAATAAAAGAATTAAAAATATTTTCATCAGGATCAAGGACGAGTCTGCCATGATGAAGCTCAGCAAGAGAACGTGCCAGTGATAGTCCGAGTCCGGTACCTTTTTCTCCCGGTTTATTGAAATCTATCTGATAAAACGGCTCAAAGATTTTTTCTTTTAGTTCTTTGGGTATCTGTATTCCATCACTTTTTACGCGAATCCTGATGATATTATTATTCTCTGTTTCCGGTTCGAAAGATATATCAATTTCTGATTCAGCAAATTTAAGTGCATTTGAAAGGAGATTACTTAATATTTTCGTAATAGCCTCTCTGTCAACTGCCAGATTGTAATGATTTACCGGTGAATGTAGATGAATAGAGATTGATTTTTCGGTGCAATAAGGCAGGAACAGGTGGTATATTGATTCGATCAGCTCATAGATGTTTGTTTTTTTAAAATTCAGTTTGAACATCTCTTTTTCAGTTTTCCTGAAATCAAGCAGTTGATTTGTAAGATTCAGCAATCTGTCACTGTTCCTTTTGATGATCATTATATTATCTTCTGTATCTTTCGTATCCTTTATCCCCAACTTTATTATTTTATCAATAGGCCCCTTAATCAAGGTAAGTGGTGTCCTTATTTCATGAGTTATATTGGTAAAAAAATCAATCTTTGCATTTAAAAGCTCCTTTTCTTTTTCAGCTTCCAGCAGATCAATTTTTCTTTGTTGTTCGAGTACATTTCTCTTCATATAATAACTAATCAGAATATATATTGAAAATGCCGATAGAAAAATGTAAAAGATATAAGCCGGAAAAGATAGCCAAACAGGAGGCCGGATCCTGATATCTAATACAGATTCACCGGTATTCCATGAATTCCCATCCGAAGAAGAAAGAACCCTGAATCTGTAATCTCCCGGATTAAGGTTGGTATAGTATACTTTTCTATGGCCTGATAGCATAATCCAATCAGGATCACTGCCTTCCATAAAATATTTATATTTTGTCAGATCAGGACTGGTAAAAGTCGGTGATATGAAATCAATACTTAACCATGACTGATGATGCTTTAATGAAATTTTGTTTTCCACGAGGATCGATTTATAATCTTCAGATCCTGTATCGTTAATAAAATACTCTCTGCCATTAACCTGAAGACTTACAAAATATACTGGGGAATTGTAAATATTGTCTCCAATATTGTCAGGATGAAATGATACCAGACCGCTCACAGTACCGAAATACATTTTCCCGTTTTTGTCCTGATAAGCTGAATTATAGCTGAAGGAATTATCCAGGAGACCATCCGCTTTTATAAATGTAACAAACTTATTCGTCGAAGGATCAAAGCGAAGAAGACCTCTGGTTGATGTAATCCAGAGATCTCCCTTACTATCCTGTAGTATAGCACAATATATAGCAAAATCAATATCCTTTCCGGGAACAAAGCTGATAATTTCACCTGTGCTTTTGTCAATATAACTGAATCCATTTCCTTCGGTTGTAAACCATATCCTGTAGTTTTTATCCTCAAAAATTGATGTAATATACTCACTGCGAATAGTTTCATAATTGCCGTTCTTTGACAGTATCTTTTCGGATATCTCTGATAGTTTATCGTATTTAAACAGCCCTTTTCCATAAGTACCGATCCACATATTCTTATTTTTGTCTTCAAACAATGCATGGATGAATGCTCCTGAAGCAACGTTATCCAGGTATTTAAATGACAGGGACTCCGGAATATACCGGTAAAGTCCCATAACGCTTCCGGCATATATAAAACCATCCGTGGTTTTTAGGAATGTGATAAATGAATTTGTTCTTAGACCACTCTTCTGGTCCGTAAACTCAAAATGATTCTTTATCTTTTGTGAGGGGATGTCGAGAATATATATACCATTATCATAGGTCCCAATCCAAAGATCATCATCATCAACGAGGAGCCCCTGAATATTCCTGCTATCAATATCAACTCTGTCAGGACCTTCTGTCAGGTTTAAAAACAAACCTGATCCGGGATCATATTTTATCAGGCCGGCATCTTCAGTACCAATCCAGATTGTGCCATAGGAATCAGCACGAATTTCCCTCACTACATTTGCATTAAGGGCTCCCGGTAATCCGGTTGGATAATATTTTTCAAATAGTTTAGCTTCATTAGGAAGGTAATTGGCTCCTCCATATTGGGTTCCGATCCATATTCCTCCCTCTTTGTCTTTCATAATAATCCTGATTGCATTGTTTGAAATGGAAAAAGGATCTGTAGGAACCTTATGAAAATTCTTTAGGTACCCGGTAGTGAAGTTATAAATATAGATGCCTGATTCTGAGCCTATCCAGATTTCTTCATTATTATTCAGAAATGTCGTCCTTATATGTATATTATTCAATAATAAATCATTTTCAAATAGTGTAGTGATATTTCCGGTATTTGGTTCCAATCTCCTAAGACCTGCAAGATTGGTTGATATTATTAATCCATTATTTCCGTCATCCAGGATATCTACCAGCCGGACCGAAGCTGTTAACTCTTTATCATTAAGGATTTTATAACTGACAAAATCATCATTGGAAGGATCATATTTATATATCTTTCCGTCAGTGGCAGTAAACCATATATCACCTCCATGTGTAACAGTAATGCTTATTGGGGTGAAGTATTCCACTGCAGGATATGCGATCAGCTTTTTATTTTCCTTCTTATATTTAAATATTCCTGATGAATTAATAAACCAGATATAACCATTATTATCAGCCTTTATATCAGGAATCATATCTCCTGTAAGATTAATCTCTTCATTAATTGAACCGAAATAATCATTATCAGGTGAATAATAACATATCCCCTTTGCCGTTCCAACCCATATCCATCCATCAGCATCCTCACATAAAGATGTTACGAAATTATTTATTATACAGTTTTTATCTGAAGGACTATGAAGAAAGATCCTGAATTGAGAACCATCGAACCTGTTTAAACCTTCTTTCGTTCCGAACCATATAAAACCCCTCCGATCCTGTATACATGCCATGACAGTATTATTTGATAATCCGTTATCATTTCTGTAATGTCTGAAATAAAAGGATTTCCCTTCAGCCAGAATCGGTAACAATGAAACGATAAGTGTTAGAATAAACCTCGTCATTCCTGCTAATTATTAATCTCTGTGGAAGTTACAAAATATACTCAAAGATATGGATTAGGGCTGTTAATTATAAATCTTTTTCTTTTGAAATTCATTCAGTAAATAATATTTCAGGTCTTTGATTTAATACTTAATGAAAGTGCCGGAAGCTATAAAATGATTAACGCTGCCAAAAGAACAGCAGCGTTAATCATTTTTATAAACTAATATGTTTCAATATTGGAAGCTATAAGCTACCAACCGGGATTCTGAACCAAATTTGGATTTGCTGCAAGTTGTGTATAAGGGAAAGGCAAAAGATTGTATTTAGCATCCCAGCCCTTATATGTGGAGCTTTTATCTTCTGTTTCAACATGCCAGTCAGTTGTTCCGTCATAGTATCCCCAAAATTTGTACCAGGTCTTCCCATGGTCTTTCAGAACTGTTGCTGCATCTCCCCAGCGCACGAGATCGAAGTAGCGTTCATGTTCACTCCAGAGTTCGGCACGGCGTTCGTCTTTAATGTCCTGATACGTTAAAGCCCCTAGCGGATCCTGTTCTGCCCTTACCCGGACCTGGTTCAGAGCGGCAAGACCTGTTCCATCAGCATCACCGTCAACGAGGAATTTTGCTTCTGCATAAAGCAAAAGGACTTCCGCATATCTCATATAATGATAGTTAGCTGCTGAATACTGCCACCATCCTGTAATATCAGTATACAGATCTTCGTTGAACAATATATTTCTGAAGCGGAAATAACCCTCACAATGTGCTATAGCTGTAAAGATCCCGGGAGGCAGAGCAGAGTTTTCATACGACATATCCAGGATCTGTTCATAGGTATGGATTGTCGATTTGAAACGTGGTTTTTCGGTTCCGCCTTCATGTGCCTCGAGAAATCTTCCGAAGTCCCCTGATACAGCACACCAGCCCCATCCCAACATAAAAACGTCATCGGGTATAGCCATATTCTCCGGACGCAGATTCATCCAGGTTTGTCTCAGGTCTGCCTGGTATCTGGAATACCCGTTGGCATCAGCTGCGTTGTGTTCAAAGACATATTCCTTACAAAAGTCACCAGCTTTACGGCTTATCAGGAACATATCGTCAACCAGGCCATACAGATCTGAATTGATAACTGTTTTGAGAGGTTCGACAGCCTGACTCAGAATTTCATCATTATCATATCTTGTTCCGTACCAAAGAGCAACTTTGCCTTTGTAAGCCAGAGCTGCATGTTTTGAAATACGTGCACCGTATGCCTGCTGCTGACCTATTCCCGGAATAGCAGGAAGAGCATCGGCAGCTTCCTGCATACGTTCAAGGCACCAGGGAATGATCTCTGCATGATTACTATTTGGCATATTATACTCTTCCTTAGTAAGAACATGGTCGACAAAGGGAGGTGTTCCAAACCAGCGTACCAGCTCAAACATACACAATGCCCTTAAAAAATCAGCTTCTGCCTTAACTCTTTTTATCGTCTCATCACTGCTTTCAGGTATCCTCTCCAGAATCAGATTACACCAATAAATAACCTCATAACAGCTGTTGTACATTGTCTGGAAATTAGCGGTTTGAGAAGAAGCGCTATAGTTATTGGCTTCCTGGAAATTATTAGCCAGATCAGAAAATGATGCCCCGCCAGCAAAATGGTCATCGCTCAGTACATCCAGGAATATTGTAGTCGCAATACCATACACATTATTGAATAATCTGTTGTAAACTGATGCAATAAGAGCTTCTGCCTCTTCAGGGCCTGCATTTGCATAGTAATCATCTAAAGGAAGTGCACTTTTTTGCTTTATATCTAGAAGGTCCTGCTCACAAGAAGCAAGTATCAGTACTATAAAAAGCATTAATCTTATAATTGATTTATTTTTCATTGCAGTATTTTTTTTAAGATTAGAATGAGACATTTATACCGAACACAAGTTTCCGGGAGATAGGGTATCCACCGGCATCTATGGCAAGGCTTGAAGTTGTATTAGTACTTGTTTCCGGGTCCAGACCTGGATAATCCGTGAACGTGAACCAATCATCAAGTGAGACGTATGCCCTTAATTCCGACATCCATATTTTTCTTAAGAAAGTATTCGGTACAGTATATCCGAGCTGGATCTGCTTGATTTTGAAGAATGATGCGTCAAATACTCTAAGGTTAGTTGTTGTTTGAAAAGTATCTCCAAAATCCGGTGTGGGGAATCTTGCGTTCGGATTCTGCGGAGTCCATCTGTCTTCATAGAATATTGCAAGGTTGTTCTGCTGAGGGAAGTCACCCCGCAGACAGGCGTAGAGTCTTTCGTTGCCAGACACGCCTGTCCCATAAACATTCAGGTCAAAGCCTTTGTAGCCAAGATTTACTGTTAGTCCGTACGTTAAGTCAGGGATACCGCTACCTGTCATTATTTGATCATCCGCATTAATGGCAGGATTGTCATCAAAGTTTTTGTAAATGGCATAACCATCTTCGTCGAAGCCTTCGACAACAAAAGTACGTAAATACCACAAGGGATATCCTTCCTCAAAATATGTCACAGTGTATCCGCTCTGAACAGCAGCACCTGCTATACGGTCTTTTGAAGTACCTTCGGTAACTAAATTTTTCAATGTGGCCAGATTCCCGTTGATACTGTAACGGAACCCACGGATCTCATCGCGCCACCCAAGCATAACTTCAAAACCTTTATTATTGACTTTACCGGCGTTAACATAAACTGTCGATGCCCCTGTATTGGACGGAGCTGCAGTACTGGTGAGCAAGTCCAATGTATTTTTATTATACCAGTCAAGACTTAATTCCAAACGATCACGTAAAAAGCGGGCATCAGCTCCAACGTTAAACTGATGAGAAGTTTCCCATTTAATTTCAGGATTCGGCAGCCGGTTGGAAGGATATGCACCTGTTATCTGACCATCATTGAAATCATATCCGTAATTGACACCTGTACTCAGTGTGGTATTATACTGATAACTGCCCAGTGCGTTCACATTTCCGTTTATACCATATGATGCCCGGAATTTCAGAAATGACATTCTGATCCGCTCTTTTATATTATCCATAAAAGGTTCACTGGTAATTGTCCAACCTCCTGAAATTGAGGGAAAGTAACCCCAACGATTACTTTCATCGAGTTTCGATGTATCATAAGCGTCTGCACGGAAACTTGCCTGAAGATTATATTTATCCATATATGCCCATCCTACACGTCCGTAATATGACATATTCGCGCTCTCTCCAAGTATACCGGAAATAGACATACCTGTTGAATTAACAGCATTGGAAAGGTAACGGTAGTTTATAGCGTCAGAGGAAAGCTGATCAGCACTGCCGTAAACGAAATTGTCTTCAGACCTTTGATACGAATTACCTGCCATTAGGGTGAAATTATTACTTCCCAGGTCGAATATGTAATTAGCAAAGTTTTCCCACTGATAGTAGAGATTGTTACTTGATCTTCCGTTTATCGACATCTTCTGGTTGGCTGTTGCGTTAACGAATAAGGGATGATTGAAAGTATTGTTCTGTCCATAACCAGCACGATAACCAAAACGTGTAGTTATGGTCAGTCCTTTAATGGGTGTAATATTGGCAAAAGCCGTACCTCTTAAATTAAAACTCCTGTTGTCTGTGTCTGCCCTGTCTCTCATTATTGCAGGATGCCAGATAAGGCTGTTTCCTGCGAATGGAGAAGAACCGTATATATAACCGGTTTCCGGATCTGTAGGCAATGTATAGCCTTGATTCAGCCAGGTATTAATACGATCAGGTTCTGTCCCGGGAGCATACGACCAGGGAGTAATGGGGTCGTAAGCTAAAACGGAACCCAGTACACTTATGGTCCTGCCTTCTGAAACTGTATTTGACACGGTATTCTCTACTGAGGTAGTTACACCTACAGTAATCCAGTCTTTGAACTTATAATCTGCGTTTATCTGACCTGTCAGACGTTTATAGATATCTTTCTGACCTGTAACAATACCATCGTTGTCGATAGAAGTCAAAGATACGTAGAGATTGCCTCTGTCGTTACCTCCCTGAAAACCTAAGGCATGGCGTGGCATTGAACTTCTTTCAAACATTAATTTTCCCCAGTTTGTATCAGTAACACCATCATACAAAAAATCTTCAGGCTGACAAGCTCCTGATAAAACCTGATAATCCATCCATTGCTCGGCATTCATCATATCGGGATAATTAGCAATCGATTGGGTTGTATACTGAAAGTTGTAGAAAACTTTACCCTGTCCTCCACCCGATTTGGTTGTTACCAGAATAACACCATTACCTGCTTCAATACCATATATAGCTGCCGAAGCTCCGTCCTTTAATACTTCAATCGACTCAATGTTTTCAGGATCAAGATAGTCCATATTAGGAACCTTTAAACCATCAACAATTATTAAAGGATCGGTTTTTGAGTTTGATGAGTAGCCCCGGATCTGAATAGAAGCCGAAGAACCGGGAGCTCCGGATTGATTAACAATCTGTACGCCTGCTGCCTTCCCCTGGAGGGCATGGGCTGCGTCGGTAATTGTAAGGTTTTGTAAGTCCTGGCTTTTTACAGAAGCAATTGATCCGGTTATGTCTCTCTTTCTTGTAACACCATAACCTACAACGATAACTTCATCCAGGCTTTCTACTGACGGTTGTAATGAAATGTCAATTCTTGACCTCCCATCTACCGGGACTTTCATTTCATTATACCCTATAAAGGTAAAAACAAGAACTGCGTCTCTGCCAGGAATATTTAGGATATATTCTCCCTTGCTCCCTGAGATGGTTCCGGTTGTTGTACCCTCTACACTGATATTTACACCGGGCATCGGATTGTTGTTTTCATCCAGAATGGTACCGGTTACAGTTAACTGCTGTTGTATATCAGCAGATGTTGGCTCAGCTCCATTGATCTGCACAGAACTGATAAGAAGAGTAATCACTACTAACTTTGTTATTAGTAAGACTTTCTTTATTTTCCTGCACTGCAGAAAAATAACAAGGATCGCTTTTTTCATAAAAATTAGTTGATTAGGTTAATAGTTCCAGTTTATATAGTGAGTAAAAAAATTGCTGTGGCAGACCTATCTTTAACAGGTTGTATTTAATTTCCTATATCAATTTATTATTTTCTTTTTTCAACTAATTCAAATAATCAGTCAATTGATTCAAATAATTCATCATGGATAATGTATCCTGATTTGTGATGGAGAAAAAAAAACAGGGATCAATGATCAACCCTGTTTTAAATCCTTTATCTATTCCCCACATGGTGATTTGTTTATGAA
>JAAYDB010000120.1 GCA_012729475.1 Bacteroidota bacterium | reverse complement strand
TATGGGTTAATCCGACACCGAGAGCTACACCTGTCAATCTGAGTCCGGCTATCTGTTATGGAGACATGACCGACATTGTACTGGAAAGTCCTACTGTTATGACCAAAGGGAAGATAGTATATGATTACACTGTCAGTGTCAACGGAGGCACAAATATAGCAGGGAATTTTGATCCGGGTACAGGCTTATTTTCGGGAGAATCGCTGAAATTTCAGTATAAAAATAACGGGGACACTATTTATTCTGTCTTTTATTCAATTGTTCCAAGAAATGATGTTTTAACATGTGCTTCGGGAGAAACTGTTATACAGCAGGTTAAGCTACATCCTCATCCACTGGACACAATGTATTTATCTGTACCTTTCACATGTCACGGAGGGTCTGAAGGTATAATTACTGCGGTATTGTCGAAGGGAGCCAAACCAGATAGAATCTACTGGCACAGGCCCTCACTCCTGGGAGATACTACTTATTATACAAGTGAGAATACTGATGATCTGAAAATAAGATGGGCCGGTTATTATTATGTTACGGTACATGACAGTCTCAATTGTACATATACAGCTAATCCCTTATTTGTATCAGGAGCTGTATTTGTATCGAATATTTCAGTAAGTGATAAACCGACCGGATACGGCACTTCATGTCCGGGAGCACAGGATGGTAAAATAAGGATCATGGAAGATCTTTCTTCCACAGGAATTCCTCCTTACGAATTCTGGCTTGTCCGCAACCATACTGATACCGTTCATCATGGTTTCCTGTCGAACAAAGGTGATATATATGATGTGGAAAACCTTGGAGCTGGTATTTATACTTTGCATCTGCGGGATGCCAACAATTGTTATGATGAATCCTATCCTGAAATAGAAATATATGAACCGCCGGAGATAGAAGTAAGCTTTGATAAAGAAGTATATACCGGAGGGCATAATGTTTCGTGCAGGGGATATAATGACGGACATGTATGGGTCAGTTCAGTCAGTGGAGGCAATCCGGGCGGGTATAAATACAAATGGTATACTTATGATGGGTTAATAACTGGTCCGGATACACTGGACCGGCTGGATGATATACCTGCCGGCACATATTATCTCATAACGAGTGATATATATTGTTCCACTCTTGATAGTGTTACGCTTACCCAGCCGGAAGGAATGAGTCTGGCAGAATATAAACTTTCATATACTCCGGATAGTGCTTATAATATTTCCTGTAACGGAGGCAGTGAAGGAAGTATAGATATTACTATTGAAGGAGGCTCAGGGCCGTATGAATATCTCTGGACTGATTCACTTTCTTTTAGTTCAGTAAATGAAGATATTTACAATCTTACAGCCGGCACATATTATGTTGAAGTAAAGGATGCTAACGGATGTATTCTGAAATTACAGCCACAATCAGTTCTACCCTCTTTTACTCTCACTGAGCCTGATATTCTGGATATTTCAGCTGTTCTTTCCTCCTCGGATGAAGGTTCTCATAATATTAACTGTAATGGTGGTACGGGTGCCATTGATATAACGGTTGACGGGGGTAGTGAAGGATCATATCAGTATTCTTGGAGTGCTTCTGATGGAGGATCAGGGCTGATTGATGGGCAGGAGGATCAGGCTAATCTGACGGCTGGAAGGTACTATCTGGAGGTAACAGATCTTTATGGATGTACTGCATATTTTGACACATTGTTAACAGAACCCGATATGTTATCAGCCATACTAACAGGGAATAATATAACATGTGCTTCACCGGGGATGGATGACGGATCCATTGACCTCACAGTCAGTGGCGGAGTGATGCCATATCTTTACACCTGGTCGAACGGTGAAACAACAGAAGATATATCAGGTCTTGAAGAGGGTAATTACATTGTCACAATAGAAGACGCAAACGGGTGCATATACATTGATTCTATAAGGATTGAACTTCCTCCGCCTATATCATTCACAACGACTTCTTCCGATTATAACGGATATAATATAAGTTGTTTTGGATATTCTGACGGTGCAATAGATATTACTCTTAACAGTGGATCGGCTCCTTATATTTGCAGCTGGACTGGTCCGGATGGTTTTTCAGCGACTACGGAGGATATCTCAGGGCTTAGATCGGGTGAGTATATTATAATGATAACAGATGCCAATTTCTGTACAGGGACTGATACCATTGAATTGACAGAGCCTGGCAAACTGGGAATGGATATCGAATTATCCTTAAGTCTTACAGGAGGGCATAATATTAATTGTGCCGGAGATAACAGCGGGTCAATAGAAGTTACACCTGTCAATCAGGTTGGAGATGTTAATTATCTTTGGTCTGACGGTAGTACAGATTTTTACAGGACAGCACTAACAGCAGGTAACTATAGTGTAATTATAACTGATGCAAATGGTTGTCACGCTGATTCTACTGTCATTCTTACCGAACCTGATTCGATGTTGCTGATTTTCAATATTAATCAGCCATGGTGTACTGATAAGCCTGATGGTTCAATCGAACTCACGGTTACTGGGGGAGTGGCTGGCACTGATTATTCATATCTGTGGTCAGACGGTTCAACGGAGAAAGATATTTATGGGATTGCCAGTGGATGGTTCTCTGTTCAGGTAACTGATCTTAATGGTTGCGGTGTAACTGATTCGGTTTTTGTTGAACCCTTGCATGAGACATGTCTTGTTATTCCGAATGCCATTTCTCCAAATGGAGACCTTATCAATGATTACTGGAATATTGGTCTGACAGAGTTATATCCGGAAATTGAGATCAAGATCTTCAACAGGTGGGGAGAAGAAGTGTGGAGATCGGAAAAAGGATATCCTGAGCCATGGGATGGGAGAAGTAATGGTGCAATTTTACCCATTGACTCTTATCATTATATAATTGATTTACATAAAGGAAGGAAACCTCTGATAGGGACTATAACTATAGTAAAATGAGAATCGTATAATATTACAGACTAGTGAAGAGAAAACTGATATTCATACTGCTGTTATTTTTTTCCTGCCATTATATTCATGGACAGCAGTTACCTCTTTACAGTCAGTACCTGTATAATAAATTCCTTATCAATCCTGCCGTTGCAGGCAGTGACGGATACACCAGTGTAAATCTTACTGCCAGGGAGCAATGGGTAGGTTATGAAGGTGCTCCGCGGACTTTTTCATTCAGTGTTCAGGGGAGGATTCTTAAAAGAGGTTATATTCTGAAAAATCGGGGTCCCAGACGGCAGGTGTACCGACCAGGAACAGATGGACGGGTAGGTCTGGGAGGATATGTTTTCAGTGACAGAAATGGTCTCATAAGCAGGACGGGGGTACAATTTTCATACGCTTATCATTTGTGGGTGAGGAATTCAACTCAGTTATCCATGGGATTGGCTTTTACGGGATATCATTTCAAAATCGATGAACGGCAGCTTGATTTTGAAGACCCTGATGAGCCATGGTTGAATAATGAACTGCGTCTGGGTATTTTTGTCCCTGATGCGATTTTTGGGATCTATCTGCTCAATCCAAAATACAGTTTAGGGTTTTCTGCAGATCAGCTTTTTGAAGCTT
>JAAYDB010000119.1 GCA_012729475.1 Bacteroidota bacterium | reverse complement strand
TCGGGAAAATTGTTAAGGACAATGACTTTACTGACCGTGAAAAGGAAACCAAAAGGCTGGTTACAAATTTTAATTCATCTGTCAATACCATATTAATTTCTCCCAGACGGTGGGGCAAATCTTCTCTTGTCCTGAAAGCGGCCGATGTCCTGAAGGAGAAGGATAAGACAATAAGGTTTTGCTTCATTGATTTAAATAATGTTCGTACTGAAGAACAGTTTTACCAACAACTTGCAACAGAAGTATTAAAAGCTTCATCCACTAAAATTGATACGATTATCGGAAATGCGAAAAAGTTTATGGGAAGATTTATTCCCAATGTTACATTCAGTCCAGGCCAGATAAGCGATATTAAATTAAGTCTTGATTGGAAGGAAGTTACAAAAAGCCCTGACGACATTCTCAGCATGGCAGAAAAAATAGGCGAAGCGGGTAATATTCAATTAGTAATTTGTATCGATGAATTCCAGAATATTTCAGGCTTCGAAAATCCTCTTGATTTTCAAAAAAAATTACGTGCACACTGGCAGTTGCATCAACATGTTACTTATTGCCTTTATGGGAGCAAACGACACATGATGATGGATGTGTTTACTTCTCCTTCTATGCCGTTTTATAAATTTGGAGATATTGTATTTCTCGAAAAGATTTCCGTAAACGACTGGATTACATTCATTCAAAAACGGTTTTCGGATACGAAAAAAGAAATTGGAACTTCTGATGCAAAGCTTATTGCTGAACTGGTTGAATGCCACCCTTATTATGTTCAGCAGCTTGCACAGCAAGCATGGTTAAGATCTGATGAAATATGCACCGGTGCTATCATTTATGAAGCTTTTGAGGACCTTGTGTTGCAATTAAGTATGCTGTTTCAGGCACTCGTTGATGGATTAAGCAACCGACAGGTAAACTTATTAAAGGCACTTATTTGTAATGAACAACGGCTGAGTTCACAGAGTGTATTAAAGGAATATCAGCTGGGTACTTCTGCTAATGTCTTAAAAATAAAGAAGATGCTTTCCAATAACGAGATTATCGACATAGTGGGAGAAAGTATCACATTTATTGACCCGGTGTATAAATTCTGGCTGAAAAAATATTATTTCAAATTATTATAAGTCAGTTCCGCACAGCGGAACGCATGACCCGGCTGAACGCAGTGAGAACGTTCTGCAAGGCGGAATGCACGACCTGCCGAATCGCCGGTGGGCGATGAGTCAGATTCTACTCGTATTCCCTGAGGATGTCCTTTACATCATCAGGCGCTACCCTCCCGTAGGTTTTGTCTCCAATCATTACGACAGGAGCCAGTCCGCATGCCCCGACACATCTGAGGCTTGAAAGCGAGAACTTGCCGTCTTTACTCGTTTGTCCAACTTCCAGCCCCAACTCTTTCTTGAATTCATCGAGTACTTTTTCTGCACCTCTTACATAACAGGCCGTTCCCATGCAAATACTTATCGGGTGTTTACCTTTTGGGGTCATTGTAAAAAAAGAATAAAAAGTAATTACTCCATATATCTTTGCTACCGGGATGCTTAGTTCCTGAGAAACCACTTCCTGGATCTCAGCCGGAAGATATCCGAAATGTTCCTGGCATTTGTGTAAGACATTAATTAATTCCTGAGGTTCATTATTGAAAGATGCACATATATCCTTTATTTTATCTACATCTTCCTGCCTTAATTCTATTTTAATACTTGACATAGTGTTTAATATTATGTTGGCTCAAGTGAAACCTTATTGTTTAACAACTATTTTTTTCTTTTTGTCGAAATACTGTGTGTGGAGCAGATGGTGCGCTTTTTCAGAATTCGGTTTGCCGAGGAACTCTTCATATAGTTTGATAATGAAAGGATTCTCATGCGATTTTCTGATGGGCTTATTCCTGTCTTCTTCATATATTGCAGCCGCTCTGGCTTTTAATATTTCTGAGTTACCGTGATGCAGCGGCTGACCTCCTCCGCCTATACAACCACCCGGACAGGCCATTACTTCTATGGCATGGAAAAGGGATTTTCCTGATCTCACATCATTCAACAGTTTCCGGGCATTGCCTAGTCCATGGGCAATACCTATGTTAAGAGGAAATCCGTCAAAATCGATGGTAGCTGATCTCACTCCTTCAAATCCTCTTAGTTCTGTAAAATCAACTTTTTCCAGCTTTTTCCCGGTATGAATTTCGTATGCAGTACGCACTGCAGCTTCAATCACACCACCTGTTGTCCCGAATATTACCCCGGCACCTGTCGATTCACCAAGAGGTGCATCAAAATCACCATCTTCAAGATTATTAAAATCGATATTTGCCTGTTTGATGAATGCTGCCAGCTCTCTTGTAGAGATAGAGAAGTCGACATCGGGATTGCCATCTTCCGAGAATTCATCACGCTGGCACTCGTATTTCTTTGCCAGACAGGGCATTATAGATATAACTACCATGTCTTTCCGCGATATACCTATCTTATCGGCAAAATAGCTTTTTGCTATTGCCCCGAACATCTGTTGCGGAGACTTGGCTGTTGAAGGTACATCTTTGAGGTCAGGAAAGTATTCTTCAAAGAAGTTCACCCATCCCGGGCAACAGGATGTCAGTATTGGCAGGCGGGCTGTCTTATCACCCTGAAGAAATCTGTTCAGTCTGTCGAGCAACTCTGTTCCTTCTTCCATTATTGTCAGGTCAGCTGCAAAATCAGTATCAAAAACGTAGTCGAAGCCAAGAGCCCGCAGTGCAGATACCATTTTCCCTGTGACCAGTGTTCCGGGTTTCATCCCGAATAATTCTCCCATGGCTGCTCTGACAGCAGGAGCAGTCTGAACAACCACTGTTTTTGTCGGATCGGCAAGGGCTCTGAGAACTTCCGGTGTATGATCAACTTCTGTCAACGCTCCGGTAGGGCACACAGCTACACACTGACCACAATAGGTGCAGGTGGAATGTTCAAGGTTCTGTTCAAAAGCAGGAGCTACTACAGCCATGAAACCCCGGTTGACAGCTGATAATGCTCCCACTGTCTGTACTTCATTGCACATCATCTCACAACGCCTGCACAGAATACACTTATCAAGGTCTCTTATGATCGAAGGAGAAGTATCTTTTCTATAGGTCGACATAGCTGCTATCTCCTGACCGGGTATCTCCCTTATCCCAAGCTGGTGAGCCAGAGTCTGTAATTCACAGTTACCTGATTTAGGACAGGTGAGGCAGTCTTTCGGATGGTCGGAGAGAATGAATTCCATAACTGTCCGCCTTGCATTCAGCACCCTCGTAGTATGAGTTCTGACTACCATTCCCTCTTCACATTTAGTGGCACAGGAGGGAGCTAGATTCCTCCGGCCATCAATTTCTACCACACATATCCTGCATCCGGCAGGACGGTTTTCTATATTGAGGTCGTGTAATTCCATCCAGCAAAGGACCGGAATATCTATTCCAATCTCTTTGGCAGCTTTATTGATTGTGGTACCTTTTGGTACTTCTACGGTTTTATTATCTATTGTAAGCCTGATAGTTTCCATTTTCAACACTACTTAAATTACTGAATGATGATTGCGTCAAATTTGCATTTTTCCATACATGCTCCGCATTTAATACATATATCGGGATTGATATGATGTGGTTCTTTCCGTTCTCCTGTTATAGCTCCTACCGGACATACTCTGGCACATGCTGTACAGCCTACACAGTTCTCTTCTATAATGAAATATTCCATCAGGTCTTTACATTGACCAGCCGGACATTTCTTCAAAGAAACATGTGCTTCATACTCGTCTCTGAAGTTCTCGAGTGTCGAAAGTACAGGGTTGGGTGAGCTCTGGCCCAGACCGCAGAGAGAAGTGTCCTTGATAACCAGACACATGTTTTTCAGCCGGTCGAGATCAGCAAGAGTTCCTTTCCCTTTTGTAATATGTTCGAGGAGCTCATGCAGACGTTTGTTGCCAATACGGCAGGGAGCACATTTCCCGCATGATTCTTCCACAGTGAATTCCAGGAAAAATTTTGCTACCTGAACCATACAGTCATCTTCATCCATTACAATGAGACCTCCCGACCCCATCATTGAACCGACAGCAGTGAGGTTGTCAAAATCGATCGGAATATCAAGATGTTTTTCTGTAAGGCAACCACCCGAAGGTCCTCCTGTCTGCGCTGCTTTAAACTTCTTTCCCTTACGTATACCACCTCCTATTTCATAGATTACTTCCCGGAGAGTTGTCCCCATGGGTACTTCAATAAGACCTACATTGTTAATCTTACCTGCAAGAGCAAAGACTTTTGTCCCTTTAGATCTTTCTGTTCCGATACCTGCAAACCATGAAGCACCTTTTAGTATTATAGGTGAGATACAGGCAAGAGTCTCAACATTGTTTACATTGGTCGGTTTACCCAGGAAGCCTGATTCAGCAGGGTAGGGAGGTTTTACCGTCGGCTCGCCCCTTAATCCTTCCATTGAATGAATCAAAGCAGTTTCTTCACCACAAACGAAAGCTCCTGCTCCATACCTGATCTCAATGTCAAAATCAAATCCGCTACCCATTATGTTCTTCCCGAGAAGGCCATATTCCTTTGCCTGGGCGATAGCTGTCCTTAGACGGGCTACGGCAAGAGGATATTCTGCCCTGATATATATAAGACCTTTGCCGGCCTCTATGGAATACCCGCATATTGCCATTGCTTCAAGGACAGAATGAGGATCACCTTCAAGAACCGATCTGTCCATGAAAGCACCCGGATCACCCTCATCAGCATTACAAACAACATATTTCTGATCAGCCTTGTTCTTATATGCTATTTCCCACTTGAGTCCTGTTGAAAAGCCACCTCCGCCTCTTCCCCGCAGCCCGGAATCCTTAATGACTTGTATAACGTCTGTCGGTTTCATGCCGGCCAGCACTTTGCTCAATGCTGCGTAAGCATCATGAGCAATAGCATCTTCAATGTTCTCAGGATCAATTATTCCGCAGTTACGTAAAACAATCCTCAGTTGTTTTTTCTGTCCGGCAAATTCATCCTCTTTAACTAAAGTATTGCCGGAAGGATCTTTCCAGAGGAGACGTTCCACTTTCCTTCCTTTTAAAATATGCTCACTGACAATCTCTCTTGCATCGTCGGGCGACACCTTTGTGTAAATAGTATTGCCGGGAACGATCTTTACTACCGGTCCCATGCTGCATAGTCCAAAACAACCGCTGTGTACCACATGTACATCGTTCTCCAGTGCATTGGCTTCTATCTCCAGATTAAGGTTTTCGAAAACGGCTTCACCCTGTCCGTCTGAACAGGTAGTCCCGCCACATACCAGTATTTGCATTTTTTCTCTTGCCATCATTGTTCCTCCGCAGATAAATTATTGGTTAATGGTACGGTAGTTGGCAGGAAGTACCCCGTCGACTAATTCACCGTTTTTTATGTACTTTTCAATGATCTCATCAGCCCTGAGCTTATCTACATTGCCGAATACAACCGGATCTTCTCCGGGACGCTTAACTTCCAGTGTGGGCTCTGCAAAACTGTAACCCATATCTCCTGTACTGGTCACAGAAGCCTGAATATTCCTTTTTTCCAGCTCTAACCTGAAAAAATCATATATTTCCCTGGCCCCCGATGCAAGTCCACTCGTTCCCATATGGACTTTTACCCGGACAGTTTCTTTTTCATTCATCCGTTTCAGAATTCCGGCCTTTATACTTTTTAATTCCTCTGGTGATTTTACTGCATTCATATATCTCTCAATTACAATTTATTGATACTAAAACAGGAATTTGCTATTAAAACACATTGCAAAAATAAAAAATTATCTGTTAATAAAATAACATTGTTATAATAATAACACTATTTTATAATTAGTCTAAATAATGTATTTCATAGAGTATGTATATTGGTTATTGTTATTCGGTGTACATAGGTAATTTTCTTGGTGATGGCAGAACTTATTTTTCTTTTTATAAGGCAGCAGATACTTTAAAAAAGGGATAGTCCGACAAAGGTCATTCATTCAGCTCAGGTTTTATTTATTATGATCCAAGATACGAAAAAGTGATTAATGCAACTTACATGAGCAGTAACTTATAAAAGGGCATAATTATTTACTTCAAGTAAGTTCCAATCAAATATTATTCACCCCTTTCAGGGATGAATAGTAGTGAGGGAGTCAGGTACCCCGGGCTGTAGGCCCGGGGTTATTGGTATCAGGCCGCTTTCGCGGCCCATAAGAAATATCAGAATTTTATTTGACCGGTAAGAAAAATCAGACTTTTATTTGACCGGTTAAAAATATCAGAATTATGTTTGACTGGTTAAAAATATCAGAATTATGTTTGACCGGTAAGAAATATCAGAAATCTATTTAACCCGTAAGAAATATCAGACTTTTATTTTACCGGTTGACCAGCCCCGGATGATAATTTCAATGAGTCATGGAGATTGGACTGCTTGTCCCGCCACAGACGGGAAGCAATCATGCCATTAAATTCCGGCCACCATGCAGGGATGAATGGGTGTAATTCCCATTACTTCCGGAATCCGGGATGCTCATAAATCTGTTAGTTGACATTCCGCAGCCCCGATTGCTCTTTCAGCTCAGGACTTTCCATAAACTGAGTATTTTATCCGCCTTAACATAAAGCTATTACAGGTGTGAGGGTCAGGTTTGATTGGCCTCGTCAAGCTTCTCCGCTCCGAGGAGAAGGTTCCTCGGGGTTTGCACTGTCATTAGAATCCAGAGTTTGTTCTGGGGTTCATACCATTTGATTAACATTTTGGAGATCTCTATAACTATGTTGTACTCCTCAAGGCCGAGGCTTCATAATTTTATTTAGTATCAACTTCCTGCATCCGAGGGACTTCGGCAACATGTATCATGCCTGTTTATCTCCCTGGCTGAAGTTGGCTGCAAGTTACTAATATGGATTCATACAAATTACGACGCTTGCAATGACGATGAAAAAGGTCGGCGCTGTCTGGCTTCAATTTGTAAATATGGATTCATACAAATTACGACGCTTGCAATAACGATGAAAAAGTGCGTCGCCGTCTGGCTGACAATTTGTAAATATGGATTTATACAAATTACGATGCTTGCAATAACGATAGAAAAGGTCGGCGCCGTAAGGCGCCATATTTTAATAACCCCGGGCCAACAGCCCGGGGTGGTAGGATCTCCACACTACTATCAGCGCCGACGGCGCTGAATAAGCTATCATGGGAAATATCTCTCATCTATAGTAATTCCCGATTCAATCATTAACCTACGGTATTCATCAATAAATACCTCTTTCTTGTGATGTTCCCGCTGG
>JAAYDB010000118.1 GCA_012729475.1 Bacteroidota bacterium | reverse complement strand
GTTTGTTAAATGACAGTTATATCATATCAGACAATGATACCTCATCCTTCTGAGTTTCTGTGTACAGGCTTTTTACTACTGATATTGATTATCTCAACTTCAGAGCCTTGCTATTCATCAGGACTCCTTCAGGAAGGATCACAAAATATTGTAAATCAGTATGGTACAGAACAACAGGTTCTGTATAACGGTAAGATATGGAGGAATCTCTTTTCAGCAACAAAAGGTGATCAGTTCCTTTTTAGCAATGGTTTTGTAAAAGGAAATGTGAACATTGGGAACAGAGTGTTTGAGGATGCCAGTCTGAGATATGACATATATAATGATGAACTGCAGATAATGACTCCTCAGGGTGTCATTCTCAGTCTGAATAAAGAAAATATTGATGCCTTCACCCTTTGGCACAATGACAGGCAATATCATTTCATAAAGAAAGAAGTGAGTAATATATTGAAAAGAAGTGGCTACCTGAATATTCTTCACAATGGCCGTTTAAAACTATATGTCAGGTACAGGAAAGATATTCTCCCTTTGGCAGTTGATAATAAATATGATCTTTTTACCCTGATACAACATATTTATCTGGAAAAAGACAGTCAGATGTATTTGCTCAGAAAGAAGAGAGATGTGATAAAACTGTTCCCCGGTTATAAAGATGAAATAAAAGACTTTCTGAGACATAACAGAATATCTATATCAAAAAATGATCCCGATAGTTTTATGGCACTTATTGAATATTGTGATAATCTGAGGGCTGAGCCGTGAGAGCTACAGTTAATTTATCAGTCCTTTGCCTTCTGATCTGGCTTGCACCTATTTTGGATCTCTCAGCACAGGAAAAAATTGTTGTGAGTTTTAATTATTCAGGACTCTCTTTTAAACAATTTGTATCTGAAGTTGAAAGACGGGATAGTGTCAGGTTTTTCTTTAAGGATGAATGGGTAGAAGATATTGTACTTGGAGATTACGGTCAACCTGTCCTGTTGAATGTTTTGCTGGATTCTCTTACCAGGAATGATTCTTTCCATTATTATATTGATGACAGAAAGAATGTTTTTATTACCGGTGACCTTGCTGTTAAAGTACATGACGGGCGGGTTGATGAAGAAGAAAACTATATAGAGCCTGCAGATGATCTTGTCAGAGAGGAAAAAGGAGAAGAGGCTGCTTTGTTCTTTAATATAGGTAATCCTTCTCTCGGCAAATTACCGGGTAAAGTGACTGTTTCGGGCTACATAAAAAACAATCAATCGGGAGAGCCTGTTTCAGGAGCTACGGTTTATATTGAGAAGCTGTCTGCCGGCACTATGTCTAACCAGTATGGGTTTTATTCTCTTTCCATCCCCAGAGGATCACATGTGGTCAGATTTTCTTTCATCGGGATGAAGGAGAAAAGTGTTCATCTGAATATTTTCTCCAGCGGAGAGATGGATGTGGAAATGAGCAGCACTCTTGTCCCATTGAGAGAAGCCGTTATCACTGCCAACAGGAGCGTTATTTTGCAGAGAACAGAAGTGGGGGTAGAGAAAATCGATATGGCCACTTTCGGAGTAATGCCTACCTCAATGGGAGAAGCCGATATAATAAAAAGCATGCTTCTGGTGACAGGCGTCCAGTCAATAGGAGAGGGTGCCGTAGGTTTTAACGTCAGAGGAGGAGCCTCTGATCAGAATCTTATTCTCCTCTATGGCGCACCGGTATATAATTCTTCCCATTTCTTTGGCTTCTTTTCATCCGTAAATTCAGATGTCATTAGAGATGTTACACTTTATAAAGGAGGAATGCCTGCACGTTACGGAGGCAGGATATCATCAGTACTGGATATTGAAACCAGACAGGGAAACAAACGACAGTTTTACGGGAATGCCGGTATAAGCCCTGTCACAACTCATATCCTTCTTGAAGGTCCTCTGAAAAAAGATACTGCCTCGTTTATCCTTGCAGGTCGCACAACTTATTCCAACTGGGTTTTAAGACTCATGGAAGATGAGGCCATAAGAAATAGTATGGCAGGATTCTACGATATGAATGCCAAGGTATCTTATGACCCTGATGACAAAAATAAATTTGAATTATCTTCTTACCTCAGTCACGATGCTTTCAAGCTTAGTTCTGATACCCTCTATAGTTTTGATAACAGGATCGTTGCTGTAAAATGGCAACATTTTTTCAATAACAGGTTTTTTTCAGTACTTACGGCAAACAACAGTAACTACCATTATGATGTATCAGGTAATTATCCTCTTGAGGAAAGCTTTATTATGTCACATAAAATTAACAGTACGGGAATAAATGCCGACTTTAATATTTATGAAGGACGCCATCAGATAAATTATGGTCTCGAAATGACTCATTACATTGTTAATCCGGGGGATTATTTACCGGCTTCAGACTCCTCTTTGCTTATCCCGAAGTGTATTGAAAAAGAAAGAGCTTTGGAAGGAGCTCTGTATTTTGAAGATAAAATAAACCTGAATCAATTTATATCCCTGAATACAGGGATACGTTTATCATCTTTTTCAGTAATGGGAGGGAAGCCGGTGCTGATCTATGCTCAGGGAATAACCAAAAGCAAGTATTCTGTTACAGATACTCTCAGTTTTAGAAGAGGAGAGATAATGAAAACCTATATGGGGCCTGAACTTAGAGCGTCTCTGAATATCCGGACAAGCGAAAACAGCTCTGTGAAAATAAACTATAACCGTACCCGGCAATATATCCATCTCTTATCAAATACTGTATCCATATCTCCTACCGATACATGGAAGCTGTCCGATTATTATATCAAACCCCTGATTGGAGATCAATATGCTGCCGGCTATTACAGGATGTTGTTCGGGAACAGAATAGAGGCCTCCGCAGAGATATATTATAAAGTCATGAGAAATGCATTCGATTTTAAAAGTGGAACAAAGCTTGTTATGATCGATAATGCGGAGACAGATATTGTTGATGCAAGAGGAAAAGCTTATGGCCTGGAACTTTCAATAAAAAAACCTGTGGGCAAAGTTCGTTTCAATGCAGGATATACCTTCTCAAGGACTTTCCTCAGAACCACAGGATCTTTCAGGGAAGATATTATTAATGAAGGTAGTTGGTTTCCTTCTAATGTGGACAGGCCAAACGACCTTGTTGTGAGTTTTAATTATTTGATATCCAGGCGTTTTAGCTTGTCTGCAAATTATACCTGGACTACAGGCCGGCCTGTTACATACCCGGTGGCAACCTACTACATGAATGATGCCCTTCTTTTACAGTATTCTGAAAGAAATAAATACAGGATACCATCTTATTCAAGACTCGACCTTTCTGTAAAAATAAGCGGAAATCTGAAAGCAGGAAAACTGGTAAATCCCCACTGGACATTTTCTGTTTATAATGTACTCTCAAGACAAAATGCCTACAGTATCTTTTTCCTGAGCGATAAACATACTGTGAGAGGGTATAAGCTTTCAATATTCGGAAGAGCAATTCCTTCTCTTACACTAAGTTTTGATTTTTTAAACAAATGAAAGTATTAAGACTATTCATATTTCTGCTATTGATGTTTCTGACAGGAAACTGTATTACACCTTTTTTCCCGGAGACAGAGGAAGAAATGGATATGCTCGTTGTGAGTGGAATGATAACCGATCAGTACGGTATTAACACTGTCAGACTTACCAGATCGGTACCCCTGGAGAGGCAAAATATAGAGAGGCCTTATAGAAACTGTAGCCTGATAATCAAAGATGATCTGGATAATGTATTTAATTTAACAGAAAACAAACCTGGTCTATATGAGACAGATCCTGAGCAGTTTAAAGGAGAAGTGGGAAGAAAATATAAACTGATTATTAATAACAACAGGCCCGGCGAAAATAATCATATTTATGAATCACCATTCATTGAATTGATCCAGGTTCCATCGATCGACTCTGTATATTATGCGAAAGTGGATGAGGATTCTCATTTCGGTATTGTGAACGCTTGTCAGATATATCTGGATACACAGGATGCTCTTAATAAATGTAGAAATTTCAGATGGGATTTTACAGAGACCTGGGAATTCCACCTTCCCTATGATTCGGTAAAACACCGTATTTGCTGGATTACACAGAACTCACAGTATATCAGGATCAAGAGCACTTCGCTCATGTCTGAAAGCAGGATAATAGGTTTCCCTCTTTATTATATACCTCCTTATTCCGACAGATTTGGGGTTAAATACAGTATTCTGGTTAATCAGTACTCCATTAGCAGTCAGGAATATGATTACTGGCAGAAAGTACAGAATATGGCCGAAAACGTTGGTAATCTCTATGATGTGGTGCCTATGTCAATAGCAGGTAATATGTATTGTACTGATGATTCTACAGAGATGGTACTCGGTTATTTCAGCGTTTCTTCCGTAACTTCAAAACGAATATTTATCAAAGATAACTTTGAGGGATTAACAGACCGGTATTCCGATTGTCCTTATAAGAAGGTTTACAGACTTGAAGATGTTCAGGGTCTGGGTAGTATTTACTGGATAATAGACCACCAGTGGGACGGACCGTCGGAATACTGGCTTTTGACCAGATTTGAGGATTGCGCTGATTGCAGATTAAGAGGAACAGATGTTGAACCATCTTTCTGGCATGAAGATGAAGAAGAAACTTATAATGATTAAAAGCATAAAGAAAATATTACTGCTGTCGGCTCTATGTCTTTTACCTCTTTTTTTAAAAGGACAGGACAGGATACAGGCCGGTATCACTGAAAAATTTATCAATTACTGCCATAATGTTCCATGGGAGGAAGTTTACATTCATACCGACAGAGATGAATATATCGCCGGAGAAATAATCTGGTTCAGTGCCAGGATCATCGACAGATTAAGTATGAAGCCTTCTGCATTGAGCCGGATAGTGTATCTTGAGGTTCTTAACAGCGAAAATAAACCTGTAGTACAGAAAAAAGTAAAGGTCGAAAGAGGAACAGGTGCCGGCATGGCATTGCTGCCGGATACTCTGAGCAGCGGTGATTATATAATCAGAGCCCGGACCAGATATATGAAAAACTTCTTTCCTCATAATTGTTTTACCCGACAGATAAGTGTTTTCAATGCTATTAATGTAAGCCCGGTAAAAAGGAGGGCATATATTAATAACCCTTTTAGAAAAGAAACAGACAATTTTTCATATGAGACATCTGCAGAGAAGACAAGGCCCGTTAATATTGTCAATAACGCCGATTCACTCATCATACTTGTCAAATCGCATGAAACAGAGACGGGACAAAGAGAAAAATACTGTTACATGTTTATTCAGACTCACGGAGTGATTGATGTTAATGAGAAAATCAATATTTCTGCCGGTATTACCAGATTGGCAATACCAAAAAACTCTCTTACAAAGGGAATTAACCATCTTACTCTTTTCGATACCCGTGGCCGGCC
This sequence comes from Bacteroidota bacterium, assembly GCA_012729475.1. Lineage (GTDB taxonomy): Bacteria > Bacteroidota > Bacteroidia > Bacteroidales > VadinHA17 > LD21. The sequence continues at coordinate 56,820 of JAAYDB010000118.1, read as the reverse complement.
ATTTTCTGAAACTTATTTACTGAACAGATCCTCAGGGAAAAATATCCTGAAAATGACGGCTCAGACCGATGCAAGACCCGGAAGCAAAAATGTCGTTGATATAACTCTTGAACAGGATGTTCTCTCATCGCTTTCCGGTCAGACTCTTAGTATTGCAGTGATCCCGGAACCCTTTAAGAATGAAGACAATGATATTGCCAGCTATCTGGTGTTCGGTAGTGAATTCGGGTTTATTCCCGGTCATATCCGGAAAGAGCTATCAGAAGGAAGTGAGAATATGTTCATCGATGACTTCCTGAGAAACGCTGGTAGTAAGTGGCTTGTCTGGGATAAAATATTATCGGATAGTTTGCCGGAGATTAAATATATACCTGAAAATGAAAATCATTATATCTCAGGGAAACTGGTTAACAGAGGGACGCTTGCGCCTGTTCATAATGAAATTGTTTTTATCTCCTTCCCTGGTGAAAAGACAGAATTTATGTATTCACGAACAGCAAAGGATGGTAGTTTTATTTTCCCGTTGCCTTTAAAAAACAGTAATGCGGAAATAATTATTAAACCTGAAAATACTGATCAGGAAAATATTATTGACATGGAAAGCCCTTTTAAAGAGCCATTTTATCAATATTTTGATTCTGTGATTTTTGATACGAAGATACCAGAGCATGTATCCAGAATGAGTATCAATTATCAGCTGAACAATATCTTCAGGATATCTTTAGCCGAAAGACCAGTTAATAATTTAGACACGCTTACTGTGAGTAAAAATTTCTACGGTATTCCGGATATTAAAATTATTATGGATGATTATATCAGGCTTCCTGTAATGGAAGAGGTTGTTTTTGAACTTCTTCCAGGTGTTACAATGAAGCGTACAGATTCAGGTTTTGAGATGTTTATTCTTGACCCTGTTTATAAAAGGGCGTACAATAGTCCTCCTGGTATTTTTATTGATGGGGTTATATTAAATGATGCTACAGTTTTGGCAAATCTTAACCCGGAGTCTGTTGAACAGATAGAAGTGGTCCTGGATAAATACATGGTTGGAGAATATTTATTCAACGGAATAGTCAATGTTCTTACAAAAAAATGTGACTTAAGTGATGTTACTCTTCCAGGTAACTCTGTAAAACTCTCTTACCGGGTAACAGATCCTGTTGATGATTTTCTTTTGTCTGATGATAACACACAGGAGTTACAGGATAGCAGGGATCCTGATCTGAGAAACACTATTTACTGGGATCCTGCTGTAAAGCCTGATGCCGAAGGGAAGATAGTCATTGAATTCAGGAATCCCGACTACGTTACAGATTATATTGTTAATATACAGGGGCTTACCAATGATGGTGAGGCTTTGTCCTATCGTGCTGTTGTAGAAGTAGAAGAGTAATCTTCAGTTGAGCTGGTCCCGCTTATCTGTTCTGAAGGTCTAAATACTATAGCCGCAATCAAGAGGATAGTTAAAAGATTTTACTATTATGGAAAGATACTAATTTACGATTAAAGAGATTAGTCAAAGTCAATCACGGCTTTCATTACGCCGTCACGATAATCGGCCACGAAATCGAATGCTTCTTTCGCCTCTTCAAGAGTAAAACGGTGTGTGATCATATTTTTCACATCTATTGAGCCGGAACCCATTAGTTCAATAGCGGGTTCAACACAATCAACCTGTCTTCTGATGAAATGGATACTGTTTTCATATCTTCTGGTTCTGTCAACTTTAAGTAACCAGTTTTCCAGATCAGGGATTCCAACAACAATTATTTTCCCTCCTGGCTTCATGACTTCAACTGCCTGGTCTAGTGCTTCCTGTTGTCCGCAACATTCAAAGACCACATCCAGTCCGAGAGGTTCGCGTTTCTTTATAATGTCAACTATATTGTCTTCTGACGGATTACCGGTCCAGTCGGCTCCTTCCTTTGATGCTATGGCCAGACGCTCGGGTATCTTATCAGTAACATAAACAGATTCTGCTCCTTCGGCTCCGGCAGCAAGCATTACACTCATGCCGATAGGACCAAATCCGAGAATGCCAATCCTAAGACCTTTTACACCTCCGGCTTTTCTGACAGAATAAATACCAATAGATAAAGGTTCTGATATTGTTCCATGATCATAGTTGAGATGATCCGGAAGTTTTATACAACTGCTCTCCGGCATTACAATGTATTCAGATAATAAACCTTCAGCCTGACCGGGACAACCCAGAAAACTGAGATTACGACAAGTATTGGACCTGCCTGACAGACATTGATCACACTTAAAACAGGGCATGGCAGGATCAATGGCTACCTTATCTCCGGGTTTCAGGTTTTTTACAGCCGGTCCTGTTTCAACTATTACACCTGACCCTTCGTGCCCAACAGTGAAAGGATATTTCACAACCTGAGAACCAATATTACCCCATACATAATAGTGAATATCAGATCCGCAAATCCCTGCAACTTTCATTTTGATGATAACATCTTCAGGATCACTTATATGAACGTCTGGAACATCTTTTATTTCCATCTGCCGTATAGCAGTCAACATCATTGCTTTCATAAGAACCTTTATATTTTTAATACAAATATAACATCATATTGTAATTCATTTATATTACTTTGCCATTTACTTTCAGTACCTGAAATATGGCACTGGGAAAGATGCATGAAGAAAAATTAATGTTCCTGCTTTTTACGGGTCATATTAATTTATCTGCAGGTAAAAAACCGTTTAATACTATCAGATTATAAGATATGGGAAAGATATTTGGTATCGGAGAGACAGTGCTTGATATTATTTTTAAAGATGGTGATCCACAGGCTTCAAAACCCGGAGGATCTGTTCTGAACAGTATGGTTTCAATGGGTAGGATAGGCCTTCCTGTATCTTTTATTAGTGAATACGGACAGGATGATGTGGGAGATGTGATAGATAAATTCCTTAATGCCAATGGCGTTAATACATCACTGGTTCACCGTTTCAAAGATAAAAATACTTCTCTGGCCATTGCTTTTCTGGATGAAAAGAATGAAGCACACTATACTTTTTATAAAGATCTTTCGGCAGAAAGACTTAATTCAGATCTTCCACTGACTGAAAAAGATGATTATATACAATATGGCTCATTCTATGCAATATTACCTTCAATAAGAAAAAAAATAGTCAATTTCATAAGTAAAGCGAAAAAAAATGGCAGTCTGATATTATATGATCCGAATTTCAGGAGAGTTCATATACATGAACTTGAAAGACTGAAACCTTATATTGTTGAGAATATGGAGATGAGCAGTCTGGTCAGAGCTTCTGATGAAGATTTTATTAATATTTTCGGGGTTCATGATGCCGATCATGCCTGGGAAGCAGTAAAAAACTATTGCAGTTGTCTTGTCTATACAGCAAATACAAAAGGAGTCTATGTAAGATCTTCATCATTTTCGGGTAAATTTCCTGTAAAGGAAATAAATCCCCTCAGTACCATTGGTGCCGGAGATAATTTTAATGCAGGAATGTTATCATCCCTTTTTTACAGGAAAATAACACCTGATCAGCTGAACTCACTCGGAGAAGAGGAGTGGAGGGAAATCATTTCCGTAGCGGTCGATTTTGCCACAGATACCTGTCTGAGTTACGATAATTATATTTCTCATTCCTTTGCTGAAAAATTCTTATCCATCCGAAAAGATACGGACTATTAATATTTGCGAATAAACAGCCGATAACTCCGTGTGTCAGGATAGATATCAGATTGGACGTGCATTTGCCAGGAGATATTTTTCTGCTTCAACAGACCAGATAAAGTTATTTCCCGAAACAATTTCGTTGAGGCCCGAAAACAAAAGGTCATTTTTCCCCAGTTCAGGAAGGTCAGTCAAGGCTGTCAGTGGCAGTGAAATGTTAGTGTAGATCAGTTTTTTCCCTCCTGGTATATTGGGAAGATTAAGTGTTGCCGGGATAACTGAATCCAGACCTCCAACATGAGTTATCATTACAGCAGGATTAATTTGTCCATTACTCATCAGATCAAGTGACTTTATCATATCATCGGTATTTCCGCCCGATGTGCCTGTTATATGGGTAAATGAATAATGTACATTATAGAAATTCATCTCTGCCCGGAAGTCAGTGCTGGACGGACCGGCAAAAAAATTCAGGCATCCGTCAAAGCCGAGAATAGCATCACCCTGCTCAATAACACTTTTTACCGGAGCAAATACAAAAACATCATCATAACCCTTATTTCCTGATATTTCCAGGAGATATTTCACAGGGTCCGTTATCCCTCCGGTATTGGCATATACAAGTTTTACTCCTCTTTCAGCTGCATGTTCAGGTGAAAAGAGCCTGGCTGCTCTTATCAGTCTGTTATTGTCTATATCGGTAACAACAAGTAGCTCAGGCCTTATGTCACGGTGAACAGCATAATCAATAGCTCCGAGCCCCATCGGCCCTACACCTGCAAGTATAGCCATCCTGCCGTGGGGCCTTATTCCCATGATATGCCTGTATGTTCCCGGACGGGTATGATAGCTGGCATTGAAAGCACCTATTATGCACGACATTGGTTCTGAGAGAGAAGCCGGGTAAAAAGCCTCTCCTTCATAAGGAAGCAGACAGCCGGCTTTCATAACAATATCAGGGATGATTATATAAGTAGCATCTCCTCCTGTATAACGGAAAGAATAACCGGGAGCATCCAGGGATCCTGTCTGAGGCATGGCAGGTTGAATAGAGAATTTTTGCCCTTTACTGAACTTATGTTGCCATTTTTTACCTACATCCAGAATGATCCCTGAAAACTCATGACCTATAATAGTTGGATTGATGCTTATATCAGGGGGAACACGTTTGTGATCAGACCCCTGCTGTGCAGCTTTATATGACGACATACAAAGACTGTCGGATATTACCTGAGCAAGTATCTCATCTTCCTGCATGGGAGGCAGCTCAAATTCCTCAAGTCTGAGATCTTTTTTTCCATAGATTCTTACTGCTTTGGTTTTCATTATATAATAAATGATTTTAATGGCATGATGTCATCCCAGCATCAGCTGCCCTCCTGTAACAGGGACAGCCTGGCCTGTCTCATATTCCTGATCAATAACATATAACAAAGCCTTTAGGATATCTTCCATTTTACAGCCTCTTTTCATCGGTACCTGATCTTCGTAAAATTTCCTGACATCATCAATGTTTTTAGCTCCGGGGACTTTACCTGTTTTCAGATACTGAACGAACAGTCCGTTGAGGGGATCCGACCATAAGGGACCTTCATAAAAATTGCCCGGACAAATAGAATTGACTTTGATCCTGAAGGGAGCCAGTTCAAGAGCAAAGGACTGAGTCAATCCTATTCCCCCGAATTTCCCCCCTGAATAAGCAAAATTCTTTTTACTGCCACGCAAACCAGACTTGGAATTGATCTGAATAATATCAGTAAAATAGTCAGGTTTTTCCTGATTTTGCTGCTTCATTACTTCAGAGGCGTACTTGGCACAGTAGAAATAACCATTGTAATTGATACCGGTGGTTTTTATGAACACGTCCGGTTCCATCTCATCAAGACCTCCGGCTTTTAATATACCTGCATTACTGATCATGATATCGAGACCTCCGAATTCTTTTACAGTATGAAAGATAAGGTCACTGACAGAACCCGGATCACTGACATCTGTGTTGATGAAAACAGCTCTGTTCTTTGAGTTTTCTGTACTGTTAAGCCGGGAAACAAGATCATGTCCTGCTTCATCGTTAACATCAGCAATTACAATATTAAGACCGAGACTGAATAAGGAGGAGGCAATGCCTTCTCCTAAGCCCCGGGCTCCACCTGTTATGACAGCTATCCTGTTTTCCAGCCTGCTTTTGCTACTCACTGGCTTAAGCGCTTTCCTCCTGTAGTTTTCCACTTCCCATTTGTCAATGAAATCAGTCTGTTCAGGCGTAAGAAATTTTATTCCTCCACACTGCAAAGCATAATGGCATATCCTGATATTATCTTCAAAAACATCAAGTGCCGTTTCTGCTGCGCCAACACTCTCCTCTACGGCAAATACTCCCATATCTTTTATGACAATTATTTTTGGGAGATAGCCGTATTCGTTTTTAAACCTGGAGAGCTGTATCCTGAGAGATTCCAGTATCCTGTCAGCTGTTGACGATTGATCAATATACAGATATCTGGCTTTGCAATACACAATGACATCAGGTATAAGAGGCAATGATATATTGTGAAAATTCTGCTGACTGGAATAATATTTTGAGATCAGGGTGTTGTGACGGTGCCGTATAATCTTGATCCTGTCTTTTGTCAGGAGCATTCGTATCCCTGGTAATGTTTTGTGCAATACTGAGTTGTAAGGGAGCTCCTGTATGTTTGAGAGACGTTCTGTCCTCTCTTCAACTTTGCTGAAGATATTATCGTATATTTCCCTGATCTCTTCGGTAGTGTCAGCTGCAGCAAAAACACCATGATTCTCAAGAAAGATCATTTTCGGATCGGATGAGAAATTTTTCCGGAACTCTGTTATTTCTGTTTCCAGCTTTTTAAAGAGTGTATAGCCGGGATCGGTATAAGTGACGAAAAGAGCCTTTTCTCCGAAGATTTGCGAAATAATATTCTTCGCATTCCGGCTGCACAGGATGCCATTTATTAACGAAGGATGAAGGTGGACAACGAAGCGGTAACGGATCAGATCATGCAGAGAAGTTTCGACTGATGGCCTTTTCCCCTTTGAGTGATCAAGAATACTGGCGTAGAGGTCGTTTTTAACCTGTTCTTCGCGCGCCAATGGATCATCTGAGTATTTTTCAGTTGATATCTTTTTCAGTTTATCACGGTCAAGAACTGCCAGACCTTCCTCTGTAAGCTCTGCAAGAGCTTCTCCGCTGGCTTTTATCCACAGAGTCTTATCATCTTTGTAAGAAGAATTGCCTCCACCAGCTATCACATAATCCATGCTTGCTCCGTAGAACCTTGAGATATCAGTCAGGTCTTTGATATACTGATTCATTAATTCCTTTTGTTTAGATAATATTCAATAACATTTTTTCCAAGTTCTGTAAGATCTTCTTTTTGTTCTATACTCAGTCTCCCGTCAGTCAGAACGTATCCCTGACGGCCGTGTGCCCTTAAATATTGGTGAGCAGCAATAACACAGGCTCCGTTCCAGGCTATTTCTTTAAGCGTTTCATCAAGAGGTACTGAACCACGGGCAGTAATAGTCAGTGGAGCCAGTTCCGGTGTATTATGTTCGCTTCCGAAAGTTATAAGATAGCCCTTACTGTCAAAGAAGCTGACAAAATCTTTCAGGACTGAAAGATCATTACGTCCGGGAATGAGTTCAATACATCCTATTCCGATGCAAGAAAGAGCCGAATGAAGTTTCTCTGCATCATTTTCAAACTCGGTCAAATTACCGGATGGGTCATCAAGAAGAACAGGATAACAAGGTATACCCCCCAAAGAGGTTATTAATTTGATGATCTTTTTCAGTTCAGGAAAAGAATTGTTATTTTCTTCAATATAAGCGACTCCTCCTGCCTTCAGCAGATTAGATCTTATCTCATTTTCAAGAAAAACACTTTCATCGACAGGGAATTTTGATTTTTTCCCTCCATAGAGTGCTTCAATAAATCTTATTTGCTCGTCAGGGGTGCTGTAATTATCAACAGCCAGTTGCCTGACCGCTTTGGCAAGATGTCTTTCACGTACCAGTCCTTTTGCATATTTGTTTTTTACATTATCATAACTTAAAGTAACCGACTTGTCAATTGATTCCATAAGGCCGTTAAGCTTGTTTATCATAACCTTAATCTGATTCTGGGATTCTTTTTTAATTTTCTGAAGAGTCAATTTATGGATCAGACCGGGATTATGAGGGAAATCAAGTCCCTTACCACAGAAATAAACTCGTCCGGGATTATTCGGATCATTGATCCTGATGCCCTTTTTCTGTTCTGCTTTCAGCAAACCAATGAATTCAATATTAAAGAGTGGGAAAATATTGTTTTCCAGGCAGCCATTATGGAATGCTTCATATCCGTCAGTGACAAAGAAATCATTGATGCCAAGCACTGAGATATTCTCATTAAGGGCCATTGAAAAAATAGTATCCATACTATCAAATGAACTAAACGAGTATGGAGTGTGAATGTGACTGTTTGTTTCTCTGTAAGGAGGGGATGAATTCCCGTTCATACATTGTTTTAACTCATTGTACCAGGGGAAATCTTTTAAAAAATTATTTTTCACTATACAATACTGTTTTAAAATTTATATTTTGTTGATAGGATAACATGTGCCATCAGGCAGAATAATTGACACAAGAGGATATTTATTTTGACAATGCCTGTACGAAAAAGTCATATAGAAGTGTCAGATGTTTGTGTCTATAACCATTTCTGACAGATAAGTATTTATTAAGCTTATATCAGAAGAACTGATGTTAAAGTTTGCAGCTCCTATGTTTTCCATTGTCTGTTCTGCATTTCTTGCACCAGCCAGGGCACAGGTTATTCCCGGCTGTTGAATTGTCCAGTTGAGAACAAGTTGGGATAATGTAGCTTTATACCCCTCTGCTACAGGTTTTATCTTTTCAAGGAATTTCATTATTTCAGAAAAATTAGGTTCCTTGTAATAAGCTGTGTCAGGTCTGCTGTCTCCTTCTCTGAAGACATGCCCTGGTTTAAATTTTCCGGTCAATAATCCGCGTTGCATTGGAGAATAGGCAAGTATGCCAATGTTTTTTTCAAGACAGATAGGAACGATATCCTTTTCAATCTCACGTCTGACCATACTGTAAGGCACCTGATTGGAAGCAACAGTGAAATTGCCGGAAGCTTCAATCAGCAGATCCGACGAGTAGTTACACACTCCTCCTGCTCGTATCTTTCCCTGACTTACAAGAATTTCCAAAGCTTCCATTGTTTCGGAAACAGGAGTAGTAGGGTCAGGCCAGTGTATCTGGAAGAGATCTATATAATCGGTTTTAAGACGCCGCAGACTATCTTCACAATCCTTCAATACTTTTTCTTTTGAAGAATACTTATAGATATCAACTGTCTTACCTGAATTATCTTTTGATGTGAAGAAAAAAGAACCTTTAGGTTCATCCCATGACATACCGAATTTTGTGAGTATCTCAACATTATCTCTCTTTCCTGCTACGGCTTTCCCAACCAGCTCTTCACTCAAACCAAAACCATAGACTGAAGCAGTGTCTATAGTAGTCATTCCGTGGTCAATAGCAGTTTCAACAGCCTTAATGGCATCATTTGCATCAGCTCCTCCCCATTGCCAGCCACCTATGGCCCAGGCCCCGAAAGCTATTTCAGTTATCTGAAGATCGGATCTTCCCAGTTTTCTTTTGTTCATAATATTAATATTTATGTTTGTGTTATTTTTTTTCTGTGGCCATACAGTCTGTCTATTTCCTGTACCTGTGAAGAACTCATTTCCCTGATGTTTCCCGTCATTTTTGTTATCAGAGTCATTTTGGCAGCATTTTCAAGAACTTCAAGTTTGTCGAAGGCATTGAGCAGACTGTTACCAAAAGTTATTATGCCGTGGTTTTCCAGAAGAAGAACATCCGCCAGAACTGAATTGTCAGCAACACAGGCTGCCAGTTCAGGTGTCCCCATTAATTTATAGGGGACAAACATGGGTTTCCCGCATATAACACGAGCCTCGGCAGTAAGGCATGTGTTTATTTCTGTGTCCATTGCAGTAAAAGAAGAAGCAAAAACAGAATGGGCATGGATGACAGCTGATACCTCAGGATTCTTTTTGTATATACCGAGATGTAAAGTAGATTCTATGGAAAGCTTAATGCCGGGAGTGAGATTACGGCCTTTTATTGAAACAATACCTACCTCTTTCCATTTCATCTTACCCTTGTCAGTGGCAGAAGGAGTTATCAGTATAACATCATCAGTGAGACGTTTACTGATATTTCCACCCGACGTGGTAGTCAGCCCCTGCCTGTATAGACGGCGCATGAAACGGGCAACTTCTTTCCGCTCATTTTTATACCTGAGCCTTCCTTTCATAAGTGTGATTTTCAAATGAGGTCAATAAGTCCGTTAAGAACAAAATGGGGACGATAAGGGAATTTATCAATATCTTCTTCATTTGTTATACCACTTAGAACAAGAAGTGTATCAATTTCTGATTCCAGACCGCATCTTATGTCTGTATCCATACGGTCGCCAATGACTACAGCTTCCTCTCTCTTTACTCCCAGGTTTTTTAAAGCTATCCTCATCATTAAAGGATTTGGTTTACCAACAAAATAGGCTTTTTTCCCGGTAGCTATTTCAATTGGAGCGATAAGGGCCTTTGTAGACGGAGTAATACCATCTTCTATAGGGCCGCTTACATCAGAGTTTGTTCCTATAAGCCGGGCCCCTTTCATTACCAGGTTTACTGCAATCTCTATTTTCTCAAAGTTGTACCCGTGCGTTTCTCCCACAACAACATAGTCGGGATTCACATTGTTCATAGTGTACCCGGCACTGTACAATGCATGAATAAGCCCTGCATCGCCTATTATGAAAGCACTGCCATTGGGGGTCTGACTGGCAAGAAAACCAGCTGTGGCCAAAGCACTGGTATAAAAGTGATCCTCATTTACCTTTAACCCCAGTCTCTTAAGTTTCTCATGAAGCTCTTTAGGAGTCCTTTCACTGGAATTAGTCAGGAAAAGATACTCCTTTCCGTTATTTTCCATCCATTCAATGAAAGCGGTAACGCCGGGTAAGAGCCTGTTGCCGTGGTATATAACACCATCCATGTCGATGATGAACCCTCTTTTCGCTTTTATTTTTTCTATCATATATATTTTTTAATCATGTTGACATGATAAAAATAGAAAATAATAATAGAAATCATTTGTTTCAGACCCCCTCTTTATTCAGTAAGATTATTTTTTCAGAAGAATAATCATGACGGGATTTATGCCCCTTTAGAGGTGTTATTTTCTCATTAATAGCATCCAGTATCCATTCAGGCTGGGGGAAAAAGAATTGTTCCATCTCATATGCCGGAGTTATCCAGTTACGCGACCCTATGGTAACAGGAGGAGCATCAAGATAGTCAAAGGCCAGTTCTGTTACTGACTGAGCTAACTCTTTGATAAATGATCCTCTTGAAGAAGCATCGCTGACAAAAACAATTTTCCCTGTCTTTTTAACTGATTCAATTACAGGGGTATAGTTAAAGGGAACCAGTGTTCGCGCATCAATTATTTCAGTACTCAATCCATATTGTTCGCGGAGGATATCAGCTGCTTTCAATACCTGATACAGTGTAGCTCCAATGGACAATATGGTAATATCTTTACCCTCTCTTTTTATATCGGGTTCTCCGAAAGGTATTTCATAATATCCTTCGGGGACACCAGTTTCATGGAACATTTCACCTTTATCATATATCCTTTGACTCTCGAAGAAGATCACCGGATCAGTTCCCTGTAAGGCTGAATTCATAAGACCTTTTGCATCATAGGGTGTAGCCGGGAACACTACTTTAAGACCCGGGATATGGGCTGTGAGAGATGACCAGTCCTGAGAATGCTGTGCACCGTATTTTGATCCGACGGAGACCCTTATGACAACCGGCATTTTGATGAGGTTGCCGCTCATGGACTGCCATTTGGGGAGCTGGTTAAAAACTTCATCACCCGATCTGCCAAGAAAATCACAATACATTATTTCGGCAATGACCCTGCCTCCACACATACCATATCCTATCGCTGTTCCTACTATAGCTCCTTCAGAGATAGGAGAATTGAAAAGTCTGTGGTAGGGAAGAGCTTCTGTTAGACCCCGGTATACGGCAAAGGCACCACCCCAGTCACGGTTCTCTTCTCCCCAGGCAACAAAAGTGGGATCTTTATAAAACCTGTCAATAACAGCTTCAAAAATACCATCACGCAACTGAAAAATTCTGGTTTTGGAGACATCCCTGCCATCTTTGTCTTTATAATATCTCACTTTGTTGCCAATAGATTTAACTCTTGGATTTTCCTCCATTGGAATCAGTACTTCAGGTGCCCGCTCTTCCATCTTATCAACAGAACAATTAGAAAACATCATTCTGCCAATAGCGTCAGAATCATTAATGAGGTCAATACGCGGAGATACTTTATCATCCACTGCCAGTCCGAGTATGTGGGTCATCAGTTTACCTGTCTCATTCTGAATAGTGTCAAGTTGGTCCTGATGCGCTATACCCGTTCTTATAAGTGAACTGCCGTAAGAGAGGATTGAATCTTCTTTCTCCCATGCTTCAATTTCATCTTTTGACCTGTATGATGATGCATCTGAAGGTGAATGTCCGCTGATCCTGTATGTAAGAGTGTCAAGCAGGACAGGTCCTTTTTTCTCACTCAGTATTTTTATTTTTCTCCGGAAGGCATCAATGACAGCCAGCGGATTATAGCCGTCGACACGTTCTGCATGCATCATTTCAGGATTAACGCCGGCACCCAACCTCGCCAGTATGCCAAACCCCATTGTTTCACCCATTGTCTGACCACCCATTCCATACAGGTTATTCATAAAGTTGAAAATGAGAGGTAGGCCTCCATTGTATTCACCTTCCCACAGTGTCCTGTACTGATCCATGGTGGCAAAACAGATGCCTTCCCATACAGGGCCGCAACCTGTTGAAGCATCTCCGATATTGCATACCACAATACCCGGTTTTTTGTTTATCTTTTTATATAAGGCTGCGCCAACAGATATATCACCGGAACCTCCTACAATGGCATTATTGGGATAGATACCAAATGGTGTGAAAAATGCATGCATTGAACCTCCAAGGCCTTTGTTGAAACCATTTTCCCTGGCAAATATTTCCGCAAGAGCACCGTACAAAAGAAAATGAACAGCAAGATCCTTAATATTGCCCGCGTGACCCTTCTCAACAACCTTTAAAGCGTTACCCCTGAAATAGTTTTTCATTATGGAATAAAGTGTATCTTCATCCAGTTTGTGTATGGCTGACAGACCTTTAGCCAGTAACTCCCCATGACTGCGGTGTGACCCCAGAATATAATCATCCACTCCAAGATGGTATGCCATCCCTACTGAAGCAGCCTCCTGCCCGATTGATAAATGAGCAGGTCCGGGATGGTTGTAAATGATCCCATTATATTCATTCGTGGTTTTTATAAGGTTGAGCATGCTCTCAAACTCCCTGATAATAACCATGTCACGGTATATCATGACCAGATCGTCGTTACTGAAATTATCCCTTTCTTCTTCAATGGTTTTATTGTATTGGTTGACAGGTATTTTTCCGAATTCAATAAACTGGGGTCTCCTGATGATCTGCGGGATGAGACTCTGATTTTTTGGCATTTTTTAAATTATTTAAAATTAAGATATTACAGAAAAATCATTCTGTTCTAAAAAATCTCAAGTTTGAAATTTTCGATTTGTTTTTTTATTTCTTTCAGGAACAGTGATGCAGGTCCTCCGTCAACAGCCCGGTGGTCGTATGTCAAAGAAAGGCCAATGTATGGAACGAAGCCGTAAGTATTGTTTCCCAGATCTGCAGGACGGTTTATTATTGTGCACACTCCAAGGATGACTGTCTGCGGAAGGTTAATTACCGGAGTAAACATCTCTACTCCGTAACTGCCAAGGTTGGAAACAGTGAATGAAGCAGAAGTGCTTTGGATCAGTTCCGGACTGATACTTCCTTTTCTGGAGGCTTCAGCCAGAGAAGCTATCTCTTCGGAAAGACGGTTGAGGTCCATACTGCAGGCTTTCATTACAACAGGGACCATTAAGCCTCTGGGCGTATCAACGGCAACACCCAGGTGTACATTATTGAAGAGTCTGATAGTCTCGCCAAGAAAATGGCTGTTGACAGATGGAAATTTCTTCAGGGCTTTTATAACACACCAGCAGACCATGTCATTAAGAGAGATGTCCTGCCGGCCTGAAACTGTGGAAATATTCTCCTTGATAGTTATCCGGGCCTTAAGCAAGTTTCTGGCATCGGCACTCATATGGTGAGTCAGCTGGGCAGAATTCTGTAATGAGGCATGCATTGTCCTTGCAATCAGCTTCCGTATATTGCTCAAAGGCTGGTCTGTATAATCACAGGCTATTGAAAATGAATTGATTCCCTCTTCTGTAGAGCCGGAAAGAAAAGTTTCCACATCCCTTACTGTGATCCTGCCATTTGGTCCGCTGCCGGTGAGCTGATCAATGCTTATTTTATTCTCCTCAGCCAGACATCTGGCCCTTGGAGATATCCTTATTCTTTTATCACCCCGGGGTATAGGAGCATCAGATACCCTTACGGCTGAATATGCATGTAATTCCTTTTTTCTTTCTTCTGTTGTCTCCCGAGACTTTTCTTTACTGCTTATTCCGGCAGAGGGATTGAAGAAATCTGTTGTTTCCCCTTTTTTGCCTATTACTGCAATATTTTGTAATACAGGCACTTCGTCGCCTTCGCCGAAGAATATCTCAAGAAGAATGCCATCAGCAGGAGATTCAAGATCGAAGGCAGCCTTGTCGGTCTCGTATGAAAGAAGAATGTCGTTTTTTATTACCCTGTCACCTGTGTTCTTAAACCATCGGGTTATTATGCAGCTTTCAACTGATTGCCCTTGTTTAGGCATTATTACCGGTGTTGCCATGATTACAGTAAAGTAATGATTCGTTAATCTACGCCAGTCTGTTGATTCTTACTTGTAATTATATGTAAGAAGAAAAATAGTCAGAATATAATTTATATGATTATGGATCAGTTAATACAAAAATATATAATATAACTTGTAATTACAAGATATAAGTAATATATTTACGCAAAAACAGCTTGTTTTGCGGACGAATATTCCCCGGCATAAAAAATTATATGATATCCTGCGTAAGCATATAACAGAAGGGATATATAAAGAAGGAGATTTGCTTCCATCGGAGAATGAATTATGTCAGATATATGGAATGACACGGCCTACAGTCAGGCAATCATTAAGCACTCTTGCCAATGACGGATACATACGGAAGCATCAGGGGAAGGGCAGTATAGTGCATCGTTTACCGCGTGACATAGGCATATTATCGGTATCAGGAACAACTTCCGCTGTAGGTGACCGTAACCTGAAAACCAGAATGATAGTAAAACCGGTGCTTGTCCCCTGGGATGATGATTTTATGTTTGTGCTGAGTGATATGGAAAAAGAATCAGGTTGTATATATATGGAGAGACTCCGTCTTCTTGATGAAGTTCCGATCTTTTATGATATCAGTTACATAGCAAATATTAACCTTCCAAGAATAACATCGCGCCAGTTTGAGAACAAATCATTGTTTCATATACTAAGGACTCATTATCATATTGAAGTGACAGGAGGGGAGCAAAGGATTAAAGCTATTCCTGCATTGGGGAAGACAGGTCGTTACCTCAGGCTTGAGGAGGGAGAGCCGGTACTTCATCTGGAAAGAAAACTGGAAACAAATAATCCTGTTCTGTTTCTGTATTCTTCTATATACTGTAACACAAAGAAATATTCAATATTCGGAAGGTTTTAAAAGAAGGATGGTTTTACATTAACAAGGATGTGTAAGCCCGGAAAGGCAGAAGACCATCAGTAAAAAAAAGAGGGTATCTTTTGTAAGAAACCCTCTTTTTTCAATACGTGGGTAAGATCATTCTGTTTTTTTAACCCTTACAGCTACAGGCCCTTTTTCCCGTTGTTCAATTTCAAATTCAACAGCTTCGCCTGTTTCAAGTTTGATGTGCGATACTTCTAAACCTGAACGGTGGACAAAGATATCCCTGTTATCCTCAGTTTGAAGAAACCCGTAACCTTTGACCCTGTCATACCATTTAACAGTCCCTTTCATAGTTTAAGATTTTTTTATACACTAACTGTACCTGTTTCTACCCGGGTCACGTCCCCTGCGGTTATCATCTCCACCCCTGAAGTTGCTTCTCCTTTCAGATCTTTCAATCGATTCATTGACGATGATGTTTCGTCCCTGTATTTCAGACCCGTTAAGTTCTTCAATTGCCTTCTTGGCTTCATTATCATCTGGCATTTCAACAAAGCCAAATCCCTTACTTTTCCCAGAGTATTTATCAAAAATGATCTTTGCAGATGCAACTTCTCCATACTCTTCAAATAGTTCTCTTAATTCTTCTTCTTTCATTTTAAAATTAAGACTTCCGACATAAATGTTCATAATTCAATAATTAATGTGTTATTAAAGCAATATCAAAGGTCATGTTTTTTTTCTAAACAAAAAAGAAATAAATTACAATATGTTGAATTTTAGTCTCTTTTTGACTTTTTATGTCCATTATACTCAAAGAAAGCCTGTTGTCAGTTCCCACCGGACTGTTTTTTTATTCTGATATATATATGTTTAATGTTATTTTGTCCTGAATCTCTTTCATCTATCTCGTAATCAAACGATTTAATTAATGGGGTGAGCTTTGTAAAACCAAAGTTACGTGGATCAAAGTCAGGTTGTTTTTTTAATATCAGGTTACCTACATCTCCCAGATATGCCCATCCATTATCGTCAGCTACGTCTGTTATTGAGCTTGAAATAAGGCGCTTAGCTTTTTTTACCTGCTGCTGTTGCTCAGCTTCTTCATTTTTTTTGGTATCCCGTCCTGTTTTTTTGCTTTTTTCTTTTGTGGTTTGTGTCTCCTGTCCGGAAACAGATGAACTGATTATTTCAAGATAGATAAATTTATCACAGGCAACAATAAAAGGAGATGGAGTCTTTTTTTCTCCAATACCTATAACTTTCATCCCGGCCTCTCTTAGCCTTGTGGCAAGCCTTGTGAAATCACTGTCGCTAGAAACAATACAGAATCCATCTACCTTACCCGAGTAAAGGATATCCATCGCATCAATAATCATTGCAGAATCTGTCGAGTTTTTACCCCTGGTATAACTGTATTGCTGTACAGGTGTGATGGCATTTTCCAGCAAAGCAGGCTTCCAGCCTGATATTGTAGGCTTCGTCCAGTCACCATAGATCCTCTTAAAAGTTGGGGTGCCGTATTTGGCTATCTCTTCAAGTAAACCTCTTATGTTGGAATAGGGGATATTGTCTGCATCTATCAACACAGCCAGTCGTA
The DNA here is from genome assembly GCA_012729475.1 of Bacteroidota bacterium. Classification (GTDB taxonomy): domain Bacteria; phylum Bacteroidota; class Bacteroidia; order Bacteroidales; family VadinHA17; genus LD21. Next base: position 39,713 of record JAAYDB010000118.1, on the reverse strand, counting down.
AATCATTTAATGTGTGCATATTATCATTTTTTACTTTATTATCTCTTTCAGCAAATAAATTTGAAAAATATACTGATATGATAATGTAATATTAATTGTTGTGAATCAACAAATCCAAATTTTAATAAAAATAAAGAATATTATTAACTTTGTCACCACCCCACTACGGGTTATTTTAAATAATCAAAAGCAATCAATATGGGAAAAGGCGATAAAAAGACCAAAAGAGGCAAAATAGTACTTGGAACTTACGGTGTCAGACGCCGCAGAAAAAAAGCAAACAAGCCTGCTGTTAAAAAAGTTCAGAAAGTCAAAGACACAGAGATAAAAGATAAGAAACATCTTAAGGAGAAGAAACAGTCCAAAGATATTGAGGAAGTTGCTGAAAAAACAGGGGGGACTATAGAAAATACAAAAGTAGAGGAAGCCGGACAAAAGGTTGAAGAAGAAGTTGCCGTGGCTCAGGGTAAGGATGAGAAACGGGCCGTGGAAAACAAAAGCCCGAAGACACCGAAGGCAAAGAAACCCCAAAAGTCAGAAATAAATTCAAATAAAACTGATGAAGCTGCAGTACCTCCAGGGGAAAATGAAACCACTGCAGCCAAAAAGCAAGGCAAAGCAACCAAAACAACCAAAACAGTTAAAAATTCAAAAACTGTTAAAAAAGATACAAAAACAGCTGCAGATAGTAAGGAAAAGAAAACAACAGCAGGAAAATCCGGAAAAACTGATAGCAAAGAATAATAAATACTTATTATGTTATTGATAATAAGTAGTATATATGGGTTTTCGGAGTAATTGTGCTTTCCCGACAGTAATATATATCGTAACAACAATCCTTTTTATTGTCTGATCTTACAGATGATAGTTTTTTGGTTTTTATCCTTTGTCAATGATAGTATTTACTTCTGAATTATCAGTAACCGGCAAACAGAGGGAAATAAATATATTTCAGTTATTTTCCACTAAATCAGTTGCCGGTGCATAGAAAAGATAATACCATCCTATGGGCTATTATTGCCTGCTTCCTGTGGTCTACCGCCTATGCGGGAATAAAAATAGGACTCCGTCATGACAGCCCTATCCATTTTGCAGCATTACGGTTTATTATATCCGGACTAATCATTCTGCCGTTTACTGTAAAACCTGCCGTCTTTTTCTCAATGCTCAGAAAGAACAGGCAGATATTTTTCTGGGTTACCTCCCTGCAGGCCATTGTTTGTTACATACTTTTCTATCTTGGAATGGACTTCGTTCCTGGAGCTCTGGGAGCTGTTGTTGTAGGGTCACAACCCCTCGTAACCGCTGTAATAGCTTCACTGATGGATAAATATGAAAGTCTGAACAGAGGTAAGATACTTACTATTGTTGCCGGTATTTCGGGTGTTATTCTGATAAGTGCTGGCAGACAGGCCTTTAAGCTGGGAACCCTGATTGAACTATTCGGAGTCTTTCTGTTGCTTGGTGCAAATGTTGCAGCAGCTACAAGCAATGTAATGATCTCATTGAAAAGCAGAGGAATCCACCCTTTTGTGCTGAGCTCGGCAAGTTTCCTTACCGGAGGGACGGTGCTGCTTATCTTGTCTCTTCTCTTTGAGGATATACATTTCGGACCTAAACCGGCAGAATACTGGATATCACTTTCCTGGCTGGGCTTTATGTCAGCAGCAGCCTTTTCTATCTGGTATAAACTGCTTCAGAGACCTGCTGTGAAAGTGTCGGAACTGAACCTGTGGAAATTTATAATTCCTGTTGTAGGAGCAATCCTCAGCTGGCTCCTGGTGCCCGGAGAAAAACCAGATTGGCTCACATTAACCGGGATGCTGATAATAACTGTATCTTTGATACTGTTTAATAAAAACGGAATAAAAAGGATAAATACCTGATGAAACTTACATGAGCAGTAACTCACGAAAAGATATTCCTGTTCATTTCATGTAATTTTCATTCAGCCATTGAAATGATAATTAAATAAACGTATGAAATAAAATTAAGTAGACGAATGAAAAAAAGAATTGTCGCCATACTTTGTTTTGCCCTTTTCTGGCTGGTGTTTTTTATCATTGCAAGATTGTTTTTTATTTTAACGCATACAGGAGAGGCAGCACAATATCCCCTTTCTTCAATGGCAGCTACATTTCTCCATGGCCTTAAACTGGATATTTCAGCCACAGGCTATATCCTGGCAATCCCTGTTTTATTGCTGATACTGACAGTTTTCTTTACAGGTAAATGGTATGGAGACTTCATGAAATGGTATACATATATTATTGTTGTTATCTCTTCAATAATAATTGTTACAGATACATTGCTGTATAAATACTGGGGATTCAGAATGGATCATACAGTGTTTTTCTATCTTAAAACGCCCAAAGAAGCAATGGCTTCTGCCACAGCTCTCCAGACAACGGCAGTAGTGATGATTATTATAGCTATATCTGCTGTTTTTATTCTGCTCTACAGGAAATTAGTATATAAACTGTTCTTCAATTTCAGTCCGGTAAAACTAAAAATACCGGCAACATTATTTCTGACACTCTGTTTCGCCTCTCTTCTCATCCCTGTTCGAGGTGGTGTGGGTATAGCCCCGATAAATGCCGGTACGGTCTATTTCAGCAAACATATATTTATCAATCATACCGCAGTTAATGTGGTTTGGAATGTCGGGGATTCATTCTTTAATGGCAAACCAACAAAAAATCCTTATGTGTTCTTTGATCATAAGAAAGCTGTAATGCTTACCGATTCTCTGACAAAAAGACCGGCCGGCTCTGTTGTAAAAGTCATAAACCAGCCACGCCCAAATATTATTATTCTGGTCCTTGAAAGTTTTGGAAGTGCTCTTATTGGTCCCCTCGGAGGAGATAGCCTTACGACACCCAATCTGAACAGATATTGCAACGAGGGCCTGCTCTTTACTGATTTTTATGCTTCAGGTAACAGGACTGATAAGGCTATGCCTGCCATTCTCAACGGATATCCTGCCCAGCCGGCCCAGTCAGTAATGAAAGAACCAAAAAAAACACAATCACTGCCCGGTATAGTGAAAAAACTCTCTTCAGAAGGATATAAAACTTCTTTTTGGTATGGAGGCGAAATAAATTTTGCCAATTTTAATTCTTTTATTATCAATAATGGCTTCCATGAAGTGGTGACCATGGATAATTTTGATCCGCGCTTCTATAATTCAAAATGGGGCGTCCATGATCATATCTTTTTAAATACTCTCAGTGATTCTATGAGAAATATAAGAGAGCCCTTTTTTAAGGTAGTGCTGACTTTATCGAGCCACGAACCCTTTGATGTCCCAATGGAACCGGTCTTTGAAGGTAACGATGATCTGACCAGGTTCAGAAATTCAGTTTTCTATTCTGACACAGCGGTAGGTGCTTTTATTGAAAAAGCCCGGGAAAGTGAATGGTGGGATAACACTCTTATGATAATAATTGCCGACCACTGCAGGAGAAATTCCGATGATGTGCTGGTCTATTCCGAAGATATGTTCCGGATACCAATGCTATGGCTAGGAGGAGCACTTGATACCGCCGATGTAAGAATAGAAAAAAAGGGAAGCCAGACCGACATCGCTCTTACTCTTTTAAATCAGCTGGAAATAAATGCGGATTTTCCTTTTGCCAAAGATCTCTTATCGGAAAATTCACCATCTTTTGCCTTCTATACCTTTAATGACGGATTTGCTTTTATAACAGACAGCTCAAAATATATCTACGATAATAAACTTAATAACGCTGTACTATCAGAGGGGAAAGACCCGGAGACAGCAGCCGGATTCGGTAAGGCATACCTGCAGGTGTTATATGAAGATTTCCTGGGCAGATAATAATCCTGTAATGAATCTGTAGCTAAATATTCCCGGGAACAGATAACTCTTTGTTTACTCTCCGGCAGACAGATGTACACCAGTTTTACTAAATTTGTTAAATGTTGATACGTCCAATGAAGATATTTACAAGGAAAGATCTTCCCCGGCTGAGATATATTACAGGTATACTGCTTGGAGATATACTGGGCTTGTCTTATGAGATAGTGACAGACCGTCGAAAGCTTGGGAAGAGTCCGGTGATTAATTATTCTTCCGAAGATATTACAGGCGCCCTGAAAATTAATCCCTGTCCTGTTTTATCCGAAACAGGTGTGTCAGAACAAAAAATAATCATTGATGAATGGAAAGGACTTCCTGTTTTCTTTCTGACCGGTAAGGGGTCCGATATACCTTTCGATATTTTTGCAGCCTCTTTTTTTCTTGTTAGCCGTTATGAGGAATACCTTGGATATATTCCTGATAAACACAGCCGTTTTCCTGCCTCAGAATCATTATCAGCCCGACACGGATTCCTGGATATTCCTGTTGTTGACTTGTGGGCAAAGGAGCTTACCAGAGAAATATTGAAGAAATTTCCTGAAACAACATTCAGAAGAAACGAATTCAAAACTCTGCTGACCATCGATTCCGACCAGCCTTTTGCCTACAGAGCGAAAAATATCTTCAGAAATACCGGTGGTTTTGTCCGGGATATCTTAAAAGACAGAAAAGTGTCTTTGGACAGATACAGGGTTTTATCCGGCTTGCAGAAAGATCCTTTTCAGGTATACGATTATATTATTGAAAAGATTGAAGAGAATAGTGTTGATACACGATTCTTTTTTCCTACAGGAGACCTGACAAGATATGACAAGAATCCTTCATGGAGAAATAAGAAGTACAGGGATTTCATCAGAACTATTTCCGGGAAATATTGCAATGGAATTCATCCCTCATACTATTCAGCTGATGATCACAAGGTACTGGCGAAACAGATAATGAGACTGGAGACCATTACCGGAAAGAAAGTAGAAGCATCCAGATTTCATTACCTGAGGTTTTCCATTCCTTTTTCATACCGTAACCTTTTAAGAGCAGGCGTAACGGAAGATTATTCAATGGGTTACGCTGAGGAACCGGGGTTCAGAGCAGGTATTGCCCGGCCTTTCCCTTTCTATGATGTTCTTAGCGACACACAGACGACCCTGCGTATAATCCCTTTCCAGGTAATGGATGCAACTCTTCATCAGTATAAAAAAATGGGTCCGGAAGAATCTGCAGAGACGGTGGTGAGACTGATAAATGAGACAAGGAAAGTAGGTGGCCTGTTCGTGAGTATCTGGCATAACACCTCATTGATCAACAATATGCAATGGGGAAAGTGGAGAGAATTATTTGAAAATGTACTGAAAGTATCTGTACAATGATCAGTCATCTTACAAACAGTGAAATTGACCGTACAAGATGGAATGAATGTGTCAAAAAATGTCCTTTTGCCAGACCTTATGGATTGTCATGGTATCTCGACAGTATTACTCCTGGCTGGGAAGCGCTGGTATACGGCGATTATCTGTCAGTGTTCCCCCTTCCTTCATTTAAAAAATATTGTGTCAGATATACAGTTACTCCTCCCTTCCTTCAGCAACTCGGACTGTTTTCCCGCGATGAGTCATCAGCTGCGGATCTTGCCGGTGACATGATGGAGCAAGTTGTCAGCCGTTACCCTTTTATCGATCTCTGTATACGGAACCGGATTGATGCGGAGAAATTCAGTGTGACACCAAGGGTGAATTATGAACTTGATCTCTCTTTGCCTTACGACAAACTGTGGGATAATTTCACGAAACATTGCAAACGTAATGTGGAAACAGCCCGGAAGCATAAACCTGAAATTACAGAAGATCTTAGCCCGGAAGAGCTTGTCGGATTGTTTATCAGCAACAGGGGAGCATATATCAGAGGAGTAAAAGAGAAAGATTACAACAGGTTAATTAAGCTGATGCATTACTGTCTTGAGAATAAGAAAGGGAGGATAATGGGAGTAAGAAATTTGAAGGGAGATCCGGTGTACGGACTTTTTCTTGTGGAGGCCCTTAACAGGATGATTATGTTGCTTGTAGCGAACACTCCTTTCAGCAGGGAGAAGAGGACAGGATATTACATTATTGATGAGCTGGTAAAAAATCATGCTGCTTCCTGTTCTGTTCTCGATTTTGCCGGCTCGTCAATAACTTCTATAGCAGCTTTTCAGAAGTCTTTCGGCAGTGCCGAAAAAACTTTTTACAGGATTTATTACAACAATCTGATCCGGCCACTGAGATTTTTAAGGTAATTATATGAAAAAGAAGAAAGAACAGAGAAGATTATACGGAATCTGATTCAATCTCCTCGTCATTATCCAGCTCAATAAGTTTCCCTTTGTCACATTTAAATGTCCTGGCCGGAAATTTCTTTATGATATTATAGTTATGTGTGGCTACAATAACTGCTCTTCCTGTTGTACTGATTTCTTTCAGAAGACTTATTATTCCCTCTGATGTCTCCGGATCAAGATTACCGGTCGGTTCGTCAGCCAGGATAATATCCGGATCGTTGAGAAGAGCTCTGCCTATTACCACCCTCTGCTGTTCTCCTCCTGAGAGCTGATGAGGCATCTTGTATCCTTTGAGGCTCATGCCAACTTTTTCCAGGACTTCTCCTATACGGGCTCCTGTCTCTGCTTTATCTTTCCATCCTGTAGCACGAAGCACGAAAAGAAGATTATCATTGACCGTCCGGTCAGTGAGCAGCTGAAAATCCTGGAAAACAATGCCCAGTTTTTTCCGAAGGGCAGGTATGTCTCTGGATTTCAGTCTGGACAGGTCAAATCCGGCAACGACGCCAGTGCCGGCCTTAAGAGGTAACTGAGCATTGAGAGTCTTTATAACACTCGTCTTTCCACTTCCCACTTTCCCTACAAGATACATAAACTCACCCTTCTTCACAGCAAAGTTCACCTCAGAGAGAACAAGATGATCCTGTTGCCATATAAGGCAGTCTTTCAATTCAATAATTGTGTCAAGCGGAAGATTTTCCTGCATCACCCCTGTGTTTTGAATGCAAAATAATGAAAGAATTGATAATTAATGTTTGTATGTTGATAAAAACAATAATAAAGGCCAGACTCAGGCGTTTTATAATTGTATTTTTACATTGGGTTTTGATAAGGAGATATTATTATATATAGCATATAATGAAGTATTTAAATAAAAATCTTGCCGCTTTATCTGCTAACCCTTTATTAATACCAGGGGTAAAAAAAATAAGTTATGAACATTAATAAATTCGTTATCATATCAGGTTTTCTCTTCCTTCTGATGCCTTTGAAGAGCCTGTCGCAGGCTCCTTTTACTGTCAGTGAGATAGGTTCAGAATATATGAGGGCTGTGGAGTTGTATAAAAAGGAAAAATATCCGGCCGCTATACGTCTTTTTGATTCATATATCAGTAATGAACCTGACAGAGAGCTGCTTAGTGTCGCAGAAGCAGAGTATTTCAGCGCAAAGGCATCACTGAATCTCTATAATCCCGACGGAGAATATAAGATGGTGACCTTTATCCGGAATCATCCGGAGAGTCCCCGGATTAATGAGGCTTACCTGTCGCTGGCAGATTATTTTTATACTAACAGGAATTACAGAAAAGCAATATCCTATTACGAGCGGGTTAACAGACAGGAGTTGACTTCAGACCAGTTACCTGAATATTTTTTCCGAAACGGCTATTCCAACTATGTAAGAGGGGATAAGCAGCGTGCCTTGCTTATGTTCTCGGAAATAAAGGATATAGATACTGAATATACTCCTCCGGCAATATATTATTATTCCCAGATAGCCTATGAGCAGGAGATGTATCTATCCGCTATGGAGGGCTTCAACCGCCTCAGAGATGATGAAACATTCGGGAGTATAGTGCCTTTTTATATCGTTCAGATACTCTATCTTCAGAAAGAATACGATGAAATACTTGAAATAGCACCTGATCTTCTAAATTCTGCAGGTGATGAGCGAGCTGTTGAATTATACAGGTTCATCGGCGATGCCTGGTTTAATAAGGAGAATTACGAGGAAGCCCTGCCATATCTGGAGAAATTTGCTGAAGGAACAAAGATAAGCGGCAGAGAGGATAAGTACCAGTTGGGATTCTGCTATTATAAAACCGGGGATTTTGATAATGCCATCAAAACTCTGATGTCAATTGGATCCGGCTCAGATCAGCTCAGTCAGAATATATGGTATGTCCTGGGAGACTGTTATCTGAAAACAGGAGATAAAAAACGTGCTCAGCTTGGTTTTGCTGAAGCTTCACGTCTCGATTTCGATGAAAAAATCAGGGAAGATGCCTTGTTCAATTATGCCAAACTGACCTATGAGTTGTCATATTCACCTTTCGGGGAAGCAATTACGGCTTTTAACCGCTATATAGAACTTTATCCGGGGTCTGAAAGGGTGGAAGAAGTATATAATTATCTGGTGTCAACTTATCTGAAGGCCAAAAACTACAGGGCAGCCCTCGCTTCTCTGGACAAGATAAGAACTAAGAGTCCTGAACTGGAAGAAGCATACCAAAGAGTGGCTTTCTTCAGAGGGCTTGAGCTTTTTAATAACATGGAGCTGATGGCTGCAATAGAGATGCTTGACAAATCTTTGATGTACGGGAAATACAATAATCAATTGAGAGCAAGAGCTTTATACTGGCAGGGAGAAGCCTGTTACCGGCTTGGCAGATACGAAGATGCTAAAAAACATTATGTTGAATTTATTGGAATACCCGGATCAATGAATCTCAATGAATATTCTCTGGTCAGATATAACTTGGGATATGCTTTTTTTAACCTGGGCGATTATTCAAATGCCCTTACACACCTGAAAACTTTTGAGGCAGAAGCAGGAAACAGACAACCAGATATCCTGGCTGATACAAGAAGCAGGATAGCAGACAGTTATTATATAACTACCAATTACCCTCTGGCAATTGAATATTACGATAAAGTGATTGATTTCGGAAAGGCAAATGCCGATTATGCCATGTATCAGAAAGGATTCTGCCTGGGCCTGATGAATGATCACAGAGCTAAGACAGATGTCCTCTCTCTTCTTGCCCGCCGTTTCCCTTCATCGTCTTATGTGCCGAATGCAATATTTGAAAGAGGCAGGGCTTATGTTGTACTCGAAGACTTTAGAAAAGGGGAAGAAGACTTTACTACAATTATTACTTCATACCGCGAGTCACAGCTTGCACCACAGTCAATGGTCCAGCTTGGCCTTCTCTATAATAATATAGGAGAAAACGACAAAGCTATAGCTCAGTACAAGAGAGTCATAGAAAGCTATCCTTCGACACCCGAAGCAAGATATGCTACCACAGGGTTGAAAAATATATACATAGAAATCAATGATGTTGAGTCATATTTTGCCTATATAAAAGAGCAACAGGGTTCAGATGATATTAATCTGTCGGAAAAAGATTCATTGCTTTACGGATCAGGAGAAAACCTGTACATAACAGGGCAATATGACAGAGCGGCAGTGATCTTCCGTAATTACCTGAGAGAATTCCCCTCAGGTATCTTCAGTCAGAATGCCCGTTTTTATCTTGCTGAATGCAGTAAGCGGTCAGGAGATAAGCAGGAAGCTTTAATCCTCTACACAAAGGTGGCGGAAGATCCTAATAACCAGTTCACTGAACAGGCGCTTCTATCGGCTGCAGATATCTATTATGAAAATGAAGATTATAATTTTTCTCTCGATTACTACAGGCGTCTGGAGAAAGTGGCAACTGCTACAGAAAACCGGATAACTGCTCTTACAGGGCAGCTCAGATCATCTTACCAGATGGGAGATGCCCGGGAAACTCTTACTGCTGCAGAAAAAATTCTCAGTATATCAGGAGCTCCCCAGGAATTAGCCAGAGAAGCCCGGTTTATGAAAGCAAAAGCTAATTACAGCCTCAATAATTTTACTGAAGCTATGGATGACTTCCGGGTACTTGCCAATGAAGTAGTCAGTGCTGAAGGAGCAGAATCAAAATACAGAGTAGCCGAATTACTCTATAAAGATAATATGGCTGACGAGTCGGAAAAAGTGATAATGGAGTTTATCGATCAGAAATCACCTCACCAATACTGGATGGCCCGTATGTTCATCCTTCTTTCCGATATAAGTATTCAAAAAGGAGATTTGCTTCAGGCAAAAGCTACCCTCGAGAGTCTGAGGGATTATTATACCTTGAAAGATGACGGAATACTTGATGAAGTGAATGATAAACTGGCTGCCATTGATCAGAGAAATTAAATGATGCCGGTTGTAATAATAAGATAAACTGAAGATTGTCAAATGTGTGCCAGAATACTAAAAAATAAACGAATGAATAGAATCCATATATTTACTCTCCTCTTATTATCTCTTACATTATCCCTATCGGCTCAGGAAAAGCAGGAGGATCTCAAAAGAGAAGTGACTCTTTATAACCCTTACAAACCATCACTCCCTCCGGTTAAAAAGAGAAGCTTTTTTGCAGATATCAATGATACTTTAAAAGTTACAGAAGACTTTGCGTATGATATATCAGCCAATCCTTTTTCTCCCGAATATAAAATAAGCCCGATTAAGGCAGCAACACTGCTTCCCGACCCGCTCACCAAGCTCTATAAGACTTATGTGAATCTTGGGATAGGAAATTATCTTACTCCCCTTGCAGAGATCAGTCTGACCAATGAACGGTCAAAAAGATCATCCTATGGGCTGTATGCACGTCACTTTTCGACAAACGGCAGGGTTAAACTGGATAACGACAAGCGTGTCTTCGCCGGATATATGGATAATGATGTATCTCTTTTCGGAAAAAAATTCTTCAGAGATAACTACCTTAAAGGAACAATCGATTATAGTCAGAAAATGCGTTTTGCATACGGCTACGATCCGGGTATAAGCGATTATGTACCCAAGAATGAGAACATACGTACCGGAAATAATAATCTGTCATCTGATATCTCTTTCTCTTCGCTTAACCTCGATTCAACAGATTTTTCCTATGATTTTAATGCTCATTACGACCTGTTCTTTCAGGGAGAGAAACGTTATCAGCATAATACAGGACTTACAGGCACTATGTCAAAGAGTCACAGAGGCTACTATGTGGGTGGCAAGCTTGATTTTGGATATTTCATACCATCTCCGGAAGTTTTTGACAGATCAAAATATATTTTTGCTGTCAATCCCTTCGTGAACAAGAGCACTCCAAAGTGGAATTTCAGACTTGGCCTTCAGCTGTTGCTTGACAGGAATATACGGTCAACAGCTGAATTTCACCTGTATCCCGATGTTAACTTCGGATTTAACATGGTGCCCTCCTATGTATCTTTCTTTGCCAGCCTGAAAGGTGAGCTGCTTACCAATGATCCATGGAGTATCATTGCAGTAAATCCTTATATCGTAGATGATGGTAGCCTCTTCCGCCTTCAAAACACAAGTACCCCCATGAAGTTTTCAGTGGGTTTTAAAGGAAACAACGGACTCGAAGGTAATTATCTCCTCTCAGCTTCCTACTCACTTGTCGATAATATGCTCTTTTATTCAAATCTTGTTTTCCCTGATAGTATTGAAGCTCCACAAATGGGTAACTATTTCACTCCTTTGGCCGATGATGCGGAAATACTGAATATACACGGCGAACTAACAGGGATGATAGGAGATAAGGTTACTTTCAGGGGTATTGCCAACTGGTACCAGTATACTCTTTCAAAAAATGAATATGCATGGAACAAACCCGAATGGGATGCTAACCTGAATATTAAATATAACCTCAGAAATAAAATAATAGCAGATATTGACCTTCGAACAATTGGTGAGTACAGATTACTGGCTACCAGATATGATGTTATCCTGCCTCCTTCTGCAGAAGTAATTACCAGACCGGCTCATTTCAATATGAATATTAGCGCCGAATACCGTTATACAAAAATATTGTCAGTGTGGGCAAGAATAAACAATATTGCTTTTAAACGCTACTACGAATGGGCTTTTTATCCTACTCAGCGTTTTAACCTCATGATAGGCTTTACCTATAGTCTCTGATAAACAACTGGTGCTATCCTGAAAGGAAAATGAAGTCCGGGAAACGCCCTTTATTTACGGAATGTCATATAGAATAAATACTGCAACTGCCAACCTGTTAATTTCTCGTTGAAATTGTGCATAAAAATAAGTCCTTGAAGAGAAAAAAACCACAATAATTAACTATATTTGTCGCGGTAATTAAGGTTCATGTTATCAGTTGTTTATATCACGCGATGAGGGGTTGGGTCTGGAAAGGTGAAGGATATAAAAAATATGTTCCGGTTCTGTTTCCCGAAAAGTATTTTTTAAGCTTATGGTGAGAAGAACAAGGATCTCTTCATAGGGATTTCAATACCTGATGATATGGACATCATGCCATTTAAAGGAGATAGTTGAACAACTATGTAATTAATAGTAAAAGTATGGAAGACACAAACAAAAATCTGCAGGAAAACAAAGCCTATTCGGCTGAAAGCATCCAGGTACTGGAAGGACTTGAAGCAGTAAGGAAAAGGCCTGCAATGTATATCGGCGATATAGGGGTAAAAGGATTACATCACCTTGTTTATGAGGTTATAGACAATTCCATTGATGAAGCTTTGGGCGGTTATTGTGATAAAATAGACGTTATCATTCATGAAGATAATTCGATTACAGTCACAGATAATGGTCGCGGTATACCTACCGGTTTAATGGAAAAGGAAAAAAAATCTGCACTGGAAGTTGTGATGACTGTTTTACATGCCGGCGGTAAATTTGATAAGGGTTCGTACAAAGTGTCCGGAGGCCTTCATGGTGTTGGAGTGTCCTGCGTGAATGCCCTTTCCGCCAACCTTTCTGCTGTCGTCATGAGAGAAGGAAAAATATTCAGACAGGATTATCAGAAAGGGAAACCGGTAACTGAGGTGAGAGTAGACGGAGATACTGATAAATCGGGTACCATGATCACTTTTAAACCTGATGATACTATATTCCAGACACTTGATTTTAACTTTGAGATCCTTCAAGCCCGTCTGCGCGAACTGGCTTTTCTTAATAAGGGTATAACCCTTTCCCTGACAGATAAGAGAGAGCTGACAGAAAACGGTAATGGTGGCAAACCACGCTTTAAAGAGTTCTTTTCTGAACAGGGATTAAAGGAGTTTGTTGAATACCTCGATGCAACACGTGAGAGAATAATAGAAAAAGCTATACATATAACCCACGATAAAACGGATATTCCTGTCGAAATATCTCTTCAGTATAATAATTCGTTCTCTGAGAATGTATATTCCTATGTCAATAATATTCATACCATTGAAGGAGGAACTCACCTGGCCGGATTCCGGAGGGGACTGACCAGAACTCTGAAAAAATATGCTGAAGATTCAGGAGCTACTGCCAAGCTTAAATTTGATATCAACGGAGATGATTTTCGTGAAGGACTCACTGCCGTTATATCAGTTAAAGTTGCAGAACCACAGTTTGAAGGCCAGACCAAGACAAAACTGGGTAACTCTGAAGTAATGGGCGCTGTCGATCAGGCTGTCAGTGCTATGCTGACTAATTACCTTGAAGAGAACCCCAAAGATGCCAAAGTGATTGTGCAGAAAGTTATACTGGCAGCTACAGCACGTCATGCAGCCCGTAAAGCAAGAGAACTGGTACAGAGAAAAAACGAATTTTCCGGTTCCGGACTTCCGGGAAAACTGGCTGACTGCGCAGATAAAGATCCTGCAAAATGCGAGATATACCTCGTTGAGGGTGATTCAGCAGGAGGAACAGCCAAACAGGGCCGCGACAGACGTTTCCAGGCTATCCTGCCTCTCAGAGGCAAAATACTGAACGTGGAAAAAGCAATGCTCCACCGTATTTACGAAAGCGAGGAAATTAAGAATATCTTCACCGCCCTTGGTGTGATAGTGGGAACGGAAGAAGATAGTAAAGCACTTGATATATCCGGACTTCGCTATCATAAAATTATCATTATGACAGATGCTGATATTGACGGATCACATATCAATACCCTTATCATGACTCTGTTTTTCAGATATATGCAGGATCTGATCACAGGCGGCTACCTCTTTATTGCTACACCACCCCTTTATCTGATCAGAAAAGGCAAGGCAGAAAGATATTGCTGGTCTGAAGAAGAAAGAGAAGCTGCTATACTTGAACTGGGACAGGGAAAAGAGAGCAACGTATCCATCCAACGATATAAAGGTCTGGGTGAGATGAACGCAATACAACTCTGGGAAACAACAATGAACCCTGAATCCCGTACACTACGCCAGGTCACTATTGATAGCGCAGCCGAAGCAGATCATATTTTCTCTATGCTGATGGGCGATGAGGTGCCTCCCAGAAGAGAATTCATCGAAACTCATGCCAAGTACGCTAAAATAGACGTTTAACTTTTCTGTACGCCCCTGAAAGAAAACGGTAACCAGGGAAATCCCTCCTTACTGTAACAGCATTACTCTGACATATTTCACTGCAACAGTAACATCTGATGCATTTCTTATCAGTGAGAACCACCCAGTTTTTTTTCACCGGGTCCATAGCCAGTGCATTCTGAGAGCATATCCTGATACACTCATTGCACCCGGTACACTTCTCATGTAAGAATACAGGCCTGGGCTGGAGAAACCTTATCGACTTTAACCTGTGCATGATAAACCTTACCACAACATTCCCGTTGTGTGTGTAGGCAACCTTTTTGAAGTCTTTCTTGATAATTGATTCAAGAACAGGTCCGTCATATTCTGTGTCAGATACATCCTTAAGCCATGTTCCCCTCTCCAGGGCAATGGAATTTGTCGGAATGATCATAGGATCATATCCGGCAATAGTACTTGCTATTATGTCAACAGCCAGCGGATTGGCCGATCCTATCAGGACCTCCGTTTTGACAGGAGTGCCTTGCCCGGGACCTTCTCCTTCCATCCCTGATATCCCATCCATCAGATAGAAAGAAGGACATACAGCCTCTGTTAAATCAACTAGAAAAGCTGAAAATACATCCCTGTCGGGATATAAAGCATGTTGCCTGGTCTTTGCAAAACCGGGGACCAAACCAAGAGTATTCTTTATTGCACCAGTGAAGTAAGTTAACTGATGAGTCTTTAATTTAGGCAGTGAAATGATAAGATCAACTTCCCTGACAACTGAAGCTATCCTGATCTTGCCTTTTCCAAAAGGCATATCCGTGTGATTCTTCATAAAATCCACCCATGTAGCTCCTGTTTTTTCACAAACCTGATAAATACCCGACTTTTCACTTTTGAAACCCCTGAAATGAATACCGGGAGAATCACCTACATAAACACTTGCCCCTCTGTCGTGAAGAAAATTTATCATTGCTTCCACAACTGCAGGATGTGTGCTTACACACCGGGAAGGATCACAATCAATTAGAATATTTGGCTTCAGAAGAACTTTCTTATTCTTTAATTCAGGCCCTCCGCAATAATCATATATATCCCGTATATGGCGATATATCTCTTCAATATTATATTCCCTGCATGACCTGACAGCTACTTTGTTATTCATATCTTTAAAAAGGTGCAAAGATACTGATATGTTAGGAATATATTGCAGAAGCTTATTGATTCCTTATTATATCTTTTAGTATTTCTTCTATGTAACTGACTGTTAATCCTGATGATCCATTGAAATTATTTACTATAATACAAAATATAAGCTCTTTCCCCGATAAGGCAGTCAGATATCCGGCATAACTTCTCACTCTCGTCATGGATCCGCTCTTCACTTTGAAATCCGCACCAAAAAGAGGATCTTTGAAATAGTTACGTAGAGTCCCTTCTTTTCCTGCTTCCGGGAAAGATGAATAAAACTCTTTGAAATACTTCCCGTTTCTTTTCATATATGTAAGCAGAGCCACTACTTGTTCTGAACTGATAGCGTTGAGAAGAGATAACCCACTCCCGTCTTCCATAAAAATACCTTTTGTATCCCTGCCTGTTCCTTCAATGAATCCTGTAATTACCTCAAGTCCGCTTTCGCTTGTCCCTTTACCTCTGCATATCCTGCCCATTTCTTTTAAAAGATGTTCAGCGTAAAGATTTATACTCTTATGATTGGTTACTTCTATTATATCTTTTAAACATGGAGAAAGTATCTCATTTATTACAACAAAGGTCTCATATGATCCTTTCCCTGTTAGCCTTGTTGTTGAAGGAGGACAGGTGATCTCTGTTCCTGATTCTTTCAGCTTACGATCAATTATTCTTGCCATTAACAGAGGCGGATCGGCAATTGACCCCTTAAGAATAAATTCAGGTCCACTGGCAGGTATTGTACCTTCCAGTGAACCTGTTTCCGTATAGGGAGCTGCAAAAACATAAGCTGCATCTTTTGTACCGGCAGCAGATAAATGGTTGAAGTAATCAATACGGCATTCTTCCGGCGAAAAACCAATTACGACAGGCTTACTCGGGCCAGGCAGGCAGGCCAGTAATATTTCACATGTATTATCAAAGACAGACAGGCCGTAAGCTCCTGCACCATAATAATTGCCAATATCTTCCCATAACCATTTGGCAGGTACCGGGTGGTAATCAAAATATGAATCGTCTGTGATTACCCGGCCGTTGATCTTTTTTATTCCGGCATTATTTATTTCACTAATCCAATTATCGGCAAATTCACCATAGTGTTGTCTGAAATTCTCTGAGCCAAGACAGGGATCACCCCCTCCTGTAATAATAATATCACCATCAAGAGTACCTGTTCTCCCGTTGATTTTTCCGGTATACCCTATGATTGTCCTAAACCTGTGATCAGGTCCTAAAATTTCCAGTGCAGCTGCTGTAGTGAGCAATTTCAGGACAGAGCCGGGAATCAGACTTATTTCTGAATCATGTTCAAAGATTTTTTCCCCGTTGCCGGCATCAACCAAACTAAAGGATACCCGGGCATGTTCCATGGTGCTGTTGGCAAGAAAGCTGTAAAAAATACTATCCTGTGAAAACAGAACTACAGAGTTGAGCAGAAGAGTCAGAAAGATGGTTGTACGGTTCATTCGTTTTTCTCTTTGTTCTGTTCCAGTGTCGAGAGAAGACCGCATGCCGCGCCTATATCTTCTCCCCTGGATCGTCTTACGGTGGCTGTTATGCCTCTGGCATTAAGTGCATCTCTGAAACTTTCTGCTTCTGCAGGGCCGGGGCTCCTGAAAGGTGATCCGGGAACATGGTGGAAAAGAATGATATTGATGCGGCACCGCATACTGCCAAGAAGTCGCGATAGTCCTTTTATATGCCGCAGACTGTCATTAATGCCACTGAACAGAATATATTCAAATGATATCCTCTGCTGTTTACTTAATTCGAAAGAATTTATAATATTAAGAAGATCTTCAATTTTGTTGTTTTTATGTATAGGCATCAGTTCGCTTCTTTCTTCATTGAAGGGAGAATGCAGACTGATAGCCAGATGGCACCTGCTTTTTTCGAGGAACTCCCTTATTGGTTCAGAAAGGCCTATGGTGCTGACTGTTATACGGGAGGGACTCCATCCGTATCCCCACTCAGCAGTCAATATTTCAAGACTATTTAGTACCTCCGTCATATTGTCAAGAGGCTCACCCATACCCATATAGACTATATTGGTAATTATTCCTGCTTCAGGAATACTGCGTAACTGATTCAGTATCTCGTTGGCAGTGAGGTTGCCCTGGAAACCCTGACGGCCGGTCATACAGAATACACATCCCATTTTACAGCCGGCCTGAGAGGAAACACATAATGTTGCACGCTTGGCTTCAGGGATAAGTGCGGTCTCTATGTATTTATTATTCAGTACTTTGAAGAGGTATTTCTTAGTGCCGTCATTGCTGACCGCAACAGTAACAGGAGCAGAAAGGCCAATTTCATAGGTACTCTTAAGACTGTCCCTAATCTTCTTCGACAGATTTGTCATCTCATTGATGGATGTGATCTCTTTTTTATACAACCAGTCGGCAATCTGTCTGGCTGAATAGCCTGGCAGGCCAATCTTCCTCGTTACGTCAATGAGCTCGTTTAGTGTTTTTCCGTATAATTTTTCCTTTTGCATACTGTGCCTGAATATTATTTCAGTTGAATGGTCCGGCTCATACTGTGATTAACTTACCCTGATCCCTGTTGAAAGTATCAGAGCTCTATTTTCCCTTCAAACACAAAAGTAGCCGGTCCGGTAAGCCAAATATCTTTGATTTTACCGTTGTCAACCTTTAATTCAACTTTCAGATTGCCACCTCTGGCTCTTATATTGACAGACCCGTTGTCGAAATGTCCTTTTAAAACTGAAGCGATAGCAGAGGCAGTTATTCCGGTACCACAGGCCAATGTCTCATCTTCAACACCACGCTCGAAGGTTCTGAGATAAAGACCATCATGCAGTATCTTTACAAAGTTGACATTCGTTCCTCCCGGTTTGAATTCAGGGGCCCATCTGAGCTTACTGCCTTCTTCAAAAACATTCAGATTATCTATATCATCCATAAAAACAACATAATGTGGAGAGCCCGTGTCAAGAAAATAATTATTGTTTATCAGTTCATACTTATTGACATCGGCCATTTGCAACCTGACAGTGTCATCATTAACAGTAGCTTCATGTAAGCCATCGTAAGCCAGGAATCTCTGGGAGTCTGTTGCAATACCATGAGTGAAGGTGAAATGAGCTACACATCTGCCACCATTGCCGCACATTGAACCCAGTTTGCCATCAGAATTGAAATACTTCATCTCGTAATCGGCGCCGTGATAATCGGAAACAAGGATAAGACCATCGGCTCCTATGCCAAAACGCCTGTCGCACATCATGTTAATAAGTTTTGAGTCATCAGGATTAATTATGCCGGTACGATTGTCTATGATTACGAAATCATTCCCTGCTCCCTGATATTTGTTAAATGTTATCATCATCATTGTTAAAGTGTTGTTAAATGAGTGTAATACATTGAAGGTCATTCAAAAAAAGAATGATCTTTGAAAAACAAAATCATTGAAAATTGGTTATAAAGATATGAATCTTTTTCAAGGCATAATATTTGAGAATCATTCTTAAAATGCCGTTTTACTAATAATACATTATAATTATGAAAGCAAAAACTATATTGGGCGGTCTTCTGATGGCTATAGCTGGTGGTGCCACTGCACTGTTTGCTTATACCAGGATAATTGAAAAGCCGGAAATAATTGTGTCCAACGACAGTGCCATGACAGAATTACATGATGGCAGGGCTGTTCTTACATCCTATCAGGTACCAGAAGTTCAGGTTGACCTGACTTATGCTGCCGAGAAGACAATTCATGCAGTGGTACATGTTAGGACAATGTCCATGGTTGTACAACCTGAAAATCCTTTTCTTGAATGGTGGTATGGTGACCGTTACAGGAATGCCCCTTCGGAAAGGGAACAAAGAGGATTCGGATCAGGAGTGATTATTTCACCGGACGGATACATAATTACCAATAATCATGTTATTGAAGCTGCACAGAATATAGAAGTCAAAATGAACGATAACAGGGTTCTGCCTGCTGAACTGGTAGGACGTGATCCCACTACCGACATAGCTCTGCTAAAGGTAGAAGCAAAAAATCTTGAATACCTGAGGTATGGAGATTCCGATAATCTCAAAATAGGGGAGTGGGTACTTGCCGTGGGTAATCCTTTTAACTTTACGTCTACTGTTACGGCAGGTATCGTGAGTGCCAAAGGCAGAAACCTTGGTATCCTCGAAGATCAGGAATACCGTATTGAATCATTTATTCAAACAGATGCTGCTTTGAATGTAGGTAACAGCGGAGGAGCACTGGTCGACACAAAAGGATTGCTTGTTGGTATCACTTCAGCAATATATTCTCCTAGTGGAGCCTATGCCGGTAATTCTTTTGCAATACCGGTAAGTATAGTAAAAAAAGTTGTTGATGACCTTCGTCAGTATGGCGAAGTACAGAGAGCAATAATAGGTATCGGAATTAACGAGCTTACATCTGAAATTGCTGAAAAACAAAACCTTAAAGAAGTAAAGGGAGCCCTTATAACCAAGATTTACGATGGTAGCGCTGCAGCTGATGCTAAGCTTAGGGAAAATGATGTAATAATCAAAATAGCAGGAATACCAGTAGCTACTCCATCAGAACTCCAGGAACAGGTCGCAAAGTACCGTCCGGGTGACAAGATCACTGTCACTTATGTGAGAAACGGAAAAGAGAATACAGTGCCTGTAACACTTAAAAATGTAGCAGGTAACACCAGCCTGGTTACACGAGATACAAACACTGCAGAGGTTTTTGGTGCTACCTTTGAATCCCTTTCCTCTAATGAAAGACGCCCACTCAAAATAGATGGCGGAGTGAAAATAACCAAAGTGGAAGATGGTTTGTTCAGAGATCTGGGGCTTAGAAGAGGGACTATCATAACCTTTATTAACGGGAAAAAAGTTGAAAATACTGCCGATGTACGCAATGCAATCAGTAGTAACCAAAGATCTCTTAAGTCTGTCGAAGGATATACTCCTGATGGCAGGCGCTTCAGTTATAGTTTTAGTAATTAATATAAATGCAAATTAACATACTGTAATATAGCAAGATACAGACAGGCTCTGTTTTTTTAAACATTCCAGGGCTTGTTTTGTTATTCTAATAAGAATATATTAACTTTGCGCAAATTTTTAAAGGCTGATGAGACAACTAAAGATTACCAAATCCATTACAAACAGAGAGAGTGCTTCACTCGACAAATATTTGCAGGAAATTGGTAAAGAAGAGTTGATCTCGGTGGAGGAAGAAGTTGAACTGGCTCAAAGGATAAAAAAGGGAGACAGAAATGCTCTCGAAAAACTCACTAAAGCTAATTTACGATTTGTAGTATCTGTTGCAAAACAATATCAGAACCAGGGTTTAAGCCTTCCGGATCTTATCAATGAAGGTAATCTGGGTCTGATAAAAGCTGCTGAGAAATTCGATGAAACAAGAGGTTTTAAGTTTATCTCTTACGCAGTATGGTGGATAAGACAATCTATACTTCAGGCCCTGGCTGAGCAATCAAGAATAGTCAGATTACCTCTTAACCAGGTTGGCTCTCTTAATAAAATAAATAAAGCTTTTTCAAAGTTTGAACAGGAAAATGAACGAACCCCTTCTCCCGATGAGCTGGCTGAAGTTCTTGAACTGCCAAAGGAAAAAGTGACTGACACCCTGAAGGTGTCCGGCAGACACGTGTCTGTTGATGCTCCTTTTATTGAAGGTGAAGATAACAGTCTTCTCGATGTACTTACCAATACCGACTCCCCCGTTGCTGATAAACTGCTGATGGATGAGTCATTGTCACGTGAGATTTACAGAGCTCTTGCTACCCTTACAGAAAGAGAAAGAGATATTATCAGATTTTTCTTCGGAATTGGTTGCCAGGAAATGACTCTCGAAGAAATAGGGGAGAAATTTGGCCTTACCCGTGAGAGAGTACGCCAGATAAAGGAAAAAGCAATAAGACGGCTCAGACATACTTCCAGAAGCAGACTGTTGAAAGGTTATTTGGGTTAATTATATTAGCTGGTTTATAGAGAAGGAGTCGTAGCAGACTCCTTTTTTTGTTCTTTGCCTTCGTCTCTGCCCCCGTACTCCCTGAAAGGGGCTTAATGGTCTGTCTCACAGAGATATGTGTTCTGTAATGAAGATTATTTTCTATATATGCGTTGTAAGAACTTGCTGCTCATAAACAATATTAATCCTCACTTCCCGACGAGCACTTTAAAATCAGGAAACTATGACATTTTGAGGAATGATTGCGATTATCATGACTTGCTTTCTTAACTTTGCCCTTACCACTTTTAAATATTCTCTTAATGGGTTTTAAGCTGATATCGGATTTTCTTCCTACAGGTGATCAGCCGGAGGCAATAAAACAGCTTGTAGAGGGCCTTGTTAATGGCAGTATGTACCAGACTCTTCTTGGTGTTACAGGCTCAGGTAAAACTTTTACAATAGCCAATGTAATTGAAAAAATTAACAGACCTGTACTCGTTCTCAGCCATAATAAAACTCTGGCAGCCCAGTTATATGGTGAGTTCAGGCAGTTTTTTCCTGAAAACAGTGTTGAATATTTTGTTTCTTATTATGATTATTACCAGCCAGAAGCGTATCTGCCAGTTACAGATACTTATATAGAAAAAGATCTCTCCATTAATGAAGATATTGAAAAATTACGTCTTAGCACCACAGCATCACTGCTCTCAGGCAGACGCGATGTGATTGTGGTTTCTTCTGTCTCATGTCTTTATGGTATAGGTAATCCCGAGGATTTCCATTCAAATACAATAAGTATTTCAAAAGAACAGTATATATCACGTAATGTACTGCTCCGTAAACTGGTGGATAGCCTTTATTCAAGAAATGATATTGAATTCAGGCATGGCACATTCAGGGTGAGAGGCGATACTGTCGATATCTTCCCCGCTTATGCAGATATGGCAGTGAGAATAATTTTTTTCGGAGACCAGATAGAAGACATAAATACCTTTGATCCTGTTTCCGGTGCCCGTATTGAATCTCTCACTGAATATACCGTATATCCGGCAAATATCTTTGTTACCACAAGAGACAGAATAAATCTTGCTATCAATCAGATTCAGGATGATATGGTGCAACAGATAGCCTATTTAAGGGATATAGGGAAAAGGGAAGAAGCTAAGCGCCTTAAGCAGAGGGTGTTATATGATCTTGAGATGATTAAGGAACTGGGATACTGCAGCGGAATAGAAAACTATTCCCGTTATTTTGACGGAAGGAAGGCCGGGACAAGACCATTCTGCCTGCTGGATTATTTTCCTGACGATTTCTTAACAATAATTGATGAAAGCCATGTCAGTATCCCTCAGATAAGAGGTATGCACGGAGGTGATCATTCCCGCAAACAGACTCTGGTAGAATATGGTTTCCGTCTTCCCGCAGCTCTTGATAACAGACCATTGAGGCTGGACGAATTTGAAGCCCTTACAGATCAGGTGATATTTGTCAGTGCCACACCCGCCGATTACGAGCTTGAAAAGAGTGAAGGGATTATCGTTGACCAGGTGATAAGGCCTACAGGTCTGCTCGATCCGCCTGTTGATGTCAGACCAGGTACCACACAGGTTGACGATCTCATGAAAGAGATAAGAGAAAGGGCGGCGGCGGGAGAGAGAACTCTTGTAACAACAATTACAAAAAGGATGGCTGAAGAACTGACAGCTTATCTGATGAAATTTGATATCAGATGCCGTTATATCCATTCCGGTATAGATACTCTGGAAAGGATTGAGATTATGGAAGGCCTGAGAGCAGGAGATTTTGATGTATTGGTTGGTGTGAACCTTCTCAGGGAAGGCCTCGATTTACCTGAAGTATCTCTGGTAGCTATTCTGGATGCTGACAAGGAAGGATTTCTCAGATCAGCAAGATCACTGACACAGACAGCCGGCAGAGCGGCTCGTAATATAAACGGGAAAGTGATCATGTACGCCGATACTGTCACAAATAGTATGCAAGAGACTATTGATGAGACAAACAGAAGGAGAGACAAACAATTGAAATATAACGAGAAAATGGGAATAACGCCGGCTCAGATAGTACGTAAAACAGGTACTATCCTGGCCGGACTGAACCGTAAAGGAATAGCGGCAAAGACATATCTTGAACCTGAAAGACCTGATATTGCTGCTGATCCTGTTGTGAAATATATGAATATTGAAGCTCTTGAAAAAGCTTTCAATATGGCAGAAAAAAATATGCAAAAAGCAGCTTCCGAACTTGATTTTATTGAGGCTGCCAGATACAGAGATGAAATGGCAGCCCTTCAGAAGCTAATAAAAGGTAAATCCCGCTAATAGACTGTTCTTTATTCAGAACTCTTAACAGCAGTCCAGTCCCATTTTGCAGAATCCGATTTGGCTGTCCCTGTTATACGCGACCCATTGACTTGGCCGAGGTAGATGATATTACCTATTTTGAATGATATCTCATTCCCTCTCAGCCGTCCGTCAGCTATAGCTGTTATTGTACCTCCGTTATTGAAAGTACCGTTTATAAACTGATATTTCTGGGTTAAGCTCAGTTCATGTTCCCCTATCTTCCATCTTCCTTCAACCTTTGCCGGTATTATCCACATCAGGGCAGTGGTCCAGCTGTTCCAGCTGTCAGGAGTGTTTACCTCCAGGTCAGGGATCCATTCTCCCATAGTGAATGTATTTGAAACCACACGTGTGCCAGGCTTAAGCTCAAGAAGCCGGGGCCTTAACTTAAGATTGATCTCTGGCAGAAGGAACATAGTTATTACAGTAGCTTTAGAAAGATCATACTCAAAGAGATCACCCTCAAAGAACTGAACTTGTGAACTGACACCTTCTTTTTCAGCATTCCTGCGGGATAAAGTTACCATATCAGGATTGAATTCAATGCCTATGGCACGGGCTCCCCGCTTGGCAGCAGTGATAACTGTGCGGCCATCTCCTGACCCGAGATCAATAACCAGATCAGAAGGAGTAAGCTCAGCTATGGAAAGCATAGTGTCAACAAGCTCCTGGGGTGTTGGCACCCACACAACATCCTTGCCCTGTTGACCAACCTCTGGAACATAATCACGCCGGCTATCATCCTGACCCTTCAATGAAGGTATGATAACCAGAAGCATCAATATACCAAAAAAAGAACGTATAGGAATAACTGATTTCATATCCGGATTTTTTAATTATTACTATCAGATATAATTAGACGAATGTAACAATATAATTTAATTTATGTTATCATCTGTATCAATTTTTGATGTAAAAAATTGAATAATATTACTCCCGGTTAAAGTCTAAAAAAACATTCTTTTCAGACGATATAAAAAGATCAGTTTTTTTGAAAAAGTTCAGCCGTAAACTATAGGATACCATTTGTAAACCCATATAAGGTTTTTATCTGTTTGTGTTGTATTTTTATATAAGAGAAAACGAACTTTGCATTGCCTTAAATGAATTGATAAAGGAATATGCCGGCAGCATCTGATTTGTTAACTTTGCTTTATTGCCGGCAATAGATGATAAACATGAAAAGGACATGAAATTCTTTGATCAGATAACACAAAAAGGCATAATTAAAAAATAGAGTAAAGAAGGTAGCAGGTAGAATAAAATTTCAAACATATGAAGACTATCCTTATAATTCTTATATCTTTTTTTCTGCCTTTTTCTGCTTCAGCTTTATCAACACACAATGCTGTCATCACATATAGTATCCGGGAGGATGATAATGATAAGGACAATAAAAAGAAACTTGACGAACTGATGGGTAAGGCCCGGGATTGCCTTGATAAATATTCCGGACACAGGGATGATGTTTTCGTATATCTCGATTCTGCTGCCCGTTTATGCAACAAACACAATATTGAATGGCCTTCTCTCCTGCATCTTCTTCATGCCGACTATTTTTTCAGATCAGGTGATTACAGTAGTTCTGAGGAACAGGCAAACATAGCTCTTGGAAAAGCATTGGATGCCGGTGAATATGATACTTATGTGAAGACACTTTTATTACTGGGGATGTATTACCAGCGTACAGGCTTTTTCAATGAGAGTATAGAAAAATACAATGAGAGTATTGCCTTTGCGAAAAAGCATAAACTGAAGAAAGTAATACCTTCTTCATACAGAGGACAGGCAAATGTATATAACACAGTAAATGATCCGGAAAACTACCGCAGCCATCTTGGTTTAATGGCAGAAGCAGGTCTGGCTGAAGATGATACCGTTGCCGTCATGGAAGCATATCTTCTCCTGGGCACCTCTCTGGCCGGAGAAATACGTGATTTCAACGGAGCCGATTCCATCCTGCGCAGATGCGTGGACCTTTCACTGAGACAGAAGAATACTTACTATACAGCTTTTGCTTCAGCAAACATCGGATGGAATTACTACTGCGAACACATGTACGATTCTGCTGTGGCTAATTACGAGAGGTCACTCAAATACAGCCTTAAGGACAATTATGTGATGATATCAGCCAACTCTTACGGTAACATGGGCACGATAAACCGGGATCTGGGAGACTCTGACACAGCTTTGAAATATTACCAGCTATCCCTTGAATATGCAAAAAAAGCAAAGGACTGGTACACACTGTCGTGGGTTTATAATGATATGCATCAACTCTATCTTAACAGGCAGGATACTGCTAATGCATATGAGAATTTTGTGCTGTATAAGCAGTTTAATGACTCGGTTCTTATTACCAGAAGTTCACAGGGGCTTACAGAAGCCCGGGTGCGGTATGAGGCTGATATGCATAATAAAGAAGTGGATATTCTTTCACTAAGATTGAAGAACAACAGGCTGCTGAACATAGCTATCCTTGGCTTTTTTATCCTGGCAGTGATAATAGGTTTACTCCTTTTCAGGGGATCAAGGCTGAAGGATAAAAGAAGATTGAGCGAAATGAACCGTAAGATAGCAGAACTGACACAGGTCAACCTGCGGCAGCAGATGAACCCTCATTTTATTTTCAATACTCTTAATTCGATACAGTATTATATGTATCAACATGACAAGCTGGCTACAAATAACTATCTTACTAAATTCTCAAATCTCATGCGTAAAGTCCTTGAGAACTCAAATCATACCTCTGTATCTCTTCGTGATGAACTGGACGCAATCACCCTTTATCTTGAACTGGAATCTTTAAGATTCAGTGGTAAATTTGATTACCGGATTGCTGTGGATGATGAGATTGATCCCTTTCTGTTTAAAATACCTACAATGCTTATTCAGCCGTATGTGGAAAACTCAATATGTCACGGTTTGATGCCAAAAGCTGAAAAAGGCTACGTCAATATCGGTTTCAGACTGGATAAAGATCATATAACCTGTACTATTGAAGATAATGGTATTGGACGGGAAGCAGCAGGGGAAAAATCAAAACAGAGAAAGAGCAACCATAATTCAATGGGTACTAAGATTGCTTCTTCGAGGCTTGACCTTGTCAATGAACTGTATGGGACAAGCCTTAAAACCGTTTATTTCGATCTTGTTAACGACAAGGGAGAGCCTGAAGGTACACGCGTGGAGATTCATATTCCGATAATGACATGAATACGAAATTGAGAACAATTATTATTGATGATGAAGTCAATGCCGTAAATTTCATCTCCTCGGTAATTGAAGAATATTGTCCCGGTCTGGATGTTGTTGGTACAGCAGGAAATGTTTCCGGTGGTGTGGCAGTGATAAGGGAAAAAGATCCGGATCTTGTTTTTCTTGATGTTGAGATGCCCGACGGTTCAGGTTTCGACCTGCTCCAGGATTTTCCGGATAAGGCATTTGACGTGATCTTTATTACAGCATTTAACCATTATGCTATTAAAGCAATTAAGTACAGTGCTGTTGACTATATCCTGAAACCGGTTAATATATCGGAATTCGTGGAAGCTGTAAAAAAAGTTATCCGTGTACGCGCCGGAGACAAACAAAGTTCTAATGAAAGTATTAAAGTACTTCTCGAAAACCTCAGGACAACAAATCCTTCCCGTCTGGCTATACCTACATCTGATGGTATGGAGTATGTCAATCCAAAAGAGATCATCAGGCTCGAAGCTGACAGAAGCTATTCGTGGTTATTTATGACAGCCAGCAGGAAAATGCTTGTTTCCAAACATCTGAAAGAATTTCAGGATCTGCTCAGCGACCGGTATTTTTTCCGTTCGCATAACTCCCATCTCATAAACCTGAAATATGTCCGTAAATATATACGCAAAGACGGAGGATATATAGAAATGCAGGACGGAGCCAGGATACCCGTTTCAAGAAACAGGAAAGACCTGTTTCTTATTCACATGGAGAGATTCAAGGGCTGACAGAATACTGTACCATTATCTTATTACGGCAATCTATCAGTGGATTATTTTTTTCTGATACACTGTTGCTCAATGAAAGAAAAGGGTGCCTCTTTAAGACACCCTTTTTTCAGATCAATAAAACCAAAACTGGCCGGACGGCCGGGGATAAACTAATTACTTTGCAGCTGAGAATGTTACAGGATCATTCAGAAGAAATGGGAAATAAGCTGCAATGAGTTGAGTGGCTTCGTGATCACCTTTTTGTCCCGAACCCAATACTTTCTGATGGAAATATTCCATCTTATTGATATCCGATTCTCTCGTTGCATAACCCGTTTTTTCAAACGACTTGTCAAGTCTTTCAACGCCGAAATAATTCTCGTTGTTAATATACTGTACGGAAAGCTTGTCTGATAATACCAGATATTTCCTGCATTTTCTTTCCTTGCATACAACAACAGTAACCTCCATGGGGGAGTTGGCATAGCTGATTATGTAAGCCTTGAAATCCTCTCCGTTAATAGTGAAAGGATCATCGGCGGTTTCAATCTTGTAGTCACCCAGTGAAGAGAATGTCTTGCCCTGTGCAACAACATTTCTTCCGAAAGAAGCAGTACAAATAACTGCAAGTAATAAGGTAAAAATCATCTTTTTCATGGCTTGAAGGATTAATTAGTTAAAAAATCATTTTTTATATCTTAACGATTATTTTCATTTATGAAAACGCTTATCAATAACTTCATACCGAAAGTAGTATATAATATAAAGCCGGAAAAGACTAATCCAACCAATAGCAGATCCCGGTTAACGAATGACATTTTTATAAGACGGCCGATAAACAAAAAGCTGTTTTAAATTGATTTCTTCCTTGAAAAAATTAATTTTGTCTTAACATATTAGTTAATTTTAAAGCAATATGTTAGCAGGAAACTATCCGGCTTTTTTTAGGGATTATGAAGATAATTAATTTAATCATCCATATTTTATGAAAAACATGTTATATAAAGCGATTATATTTTCTTTTATAATCATTTTATCCGGCTGTTCAGCCAGTAATATCAGCACTTCCGGCAGAAGAGAAAGCCGGGTGAAGAACATTATTTTCTTTATTGGTGACGGTATGGGGACGGCCCAGGTTTATGCCGGCATGACAATAAGCCCCGAGCCACTTGTTCTTGAGTCATTCCCATTTACCGGTTTCAGTAAGACGTATTCATCAGACAACTATGTTACTGATTCGGGTGCAGGAGGCACTGCATTAGCCTGTGGGAAAAAGACAAGAAATAATATGATTGGAATGGGTCCTGATTCGACGGATATTGCTTCTATTGTTGCGATAGCTCATAAGAACGGTCTGGCAACAGGAGTACTGAGTACTGCATCGGTAACACATGCCACTCCTGCTTCTTTTGTTGCCCATAATATTACCCGTAACGATTATGAAGGCATAGCTGAAGATTTTCTCAACGGAACGGCAGATGTCTTTATCGGTGGAGGAGAAGATAATTTTCGGAACAGAAAAGACGGAAAAGATCTGACTCTTTCATTGGAGGAACAGGGTTATGATGTCGTTTACACTATGGACGACCTGAAGGCTTCCGGTTCTGAGAAAATTGCAGGCTTACTTGCCAAAGAGCACATGCCCAGGGTAACTGAAGGAAGAGTAGGGGTCCTGGCAGAAATGACCGCAAAAGCTATCAGTACTCTTAGCCGCAATAAAAATGGTTTCTTCCTGATGGTGGAAGGTTCAATGATCGACTGGGGAGGCCATGCAAAGGATTTTGAATATATAGTGTCGGAATTACTGGATATGGACGAAGCTGTTGGTGTTGCAAAAGAATTTGCCGAAAATGACGGTAAGACACTTATCGTTGTAACTGCCGATCATGAGACAGGAGGCCTGACACTAGTGGGGGGAGATAGGAAAAGCCACCAGGTGCGCAGTAATTTTATTCAGACAGGTAACCATACTGCAACAATGGTCCCTGTTTTCGCATATGGCCCCGGTGCTCATAAATTCACAGGGATATACGAAAACACTTTCTTCCTGGATGAGTTTGTAAACCTGTTACGTATCAGTAAATAGAATAATAGAAGCTTCTTTTTTACTACTGACCGGAAATCTTTTTTAACTGTTCTTCCAGGGCTATGTTCTTAAGGGCTTCTGCTCCCAGATGGTCTTTCAGCTGACTGAGGAGAGAATGCCCGGTGAGACATGAACATCCATGTACTCAATATGACCTCTCTCTTTTGAGAAATCCGGAAAGAAAGGTACATACCCGAAGCCCTCAATAATCATAATTACTGTTGGCATCAGAATTAATCACATTTTATTATTATTTTGTTTTTTTCTTCAGAAATTATTTCACCTGACCACTCGAAGTCAATATCCTCTGATGAAATAATTATCTTATCGTCAATATTCTTTATTTCTGATTTATTACTCACGAAAAAAACAGCCTTATCGACAAACCAGATCTGCCCCTTATAAATCGTGGCAATGTCATGGTTGGTAATAAATAGTTTATTGTTTTCGTTTCCAAGATTCAGTAAAGTATTATGTAACACGATGCTGTCATTAATAGCATTGGCATTCATAGGGTCGAAACCTCTGAACTGCGGGACTGAAGCAAACTCAAGAATGATTTTAATTCCTGGCTGACTGGAAAATTCATCAAAAACCCTTTCATGCTGTAAAACAGATTCTGTAGTATGATAGTTACTTAAGGAATAATAAATTTTAAGATCGGGCAATTCAATAATTTGCGGATTAAATTTCGACATAAAAAAATCAAACAAACCGGAATTTTGTGAATAGTATTCTTTTTTCCAATCACTGTCATGAAATTTATCAAGGATATAGCACATAGCCATACCTGCAGAAAGATGTCTTAACCTCAGACTGGTGCGGCCATAATAAGGAGTATTCAATACCGACCAGAAATGATTGAAATTATAATGTTCCTTAATGATCTTATCACAAACGGCCTTTTCATTATAAAACCTGTATTCACAGTAAAAAGCAGGTCCTTCCATGTTCTCAACTGTTTTTTCGTAATCAAGAAATTCTTTTCCGATAATTTTCTCTCTTTTTAATCTGCAGCTATAAAATTCGTTAAGGTATTTGTCGAACTGATTCTTATCGTCAGTGAAAACCATTTTTAGCAATATCTGTTGCTCATAAAGTTTCAGGGCGTCATTGTTTGTATCTTCAGGGTAAACAAGAAGGATAGCGGGATTGTCATATTCGATGTTTTCAATCTTGTTAAGCTGATAGACATGATGTATCTCATGGAAAAGTTCTGCATAAACCTCCTCTGGTGTTGAATAATGATCGTATCCATAATCAATAATCGCTGTTGATACACCATTTATCTCCATCTGGGTAGCACCAGCCAGATGCATCTCTCTCTGAGATCCTATAAAGATATTATCATCTGTTTTTATAAATGATTCCGGAGGATTTGGATGTCCGTATAAAATAGCAGGACCATTGGTTCTGAAAAGGCATACAGGAGAGATCTCCATAGCCGGCCATATATCATTTTTTACCTGTTTTGCGTATTGATAGAACTTACTGACACTATTTAGGTAGAGACTATCAATTGGTAACATTTCTGATTGTCCGTTTGATATAAGCGGGAAAATAAGTAGCAAAATTCCGGTAATAATTTTTTTCATTTTTCTTTTTAACACGATTATTTAAAATATTATTTCATTGTAGTAAGAAACTTACATAAATTAAGCAGTCATTTCCTGTTGAAAGTTACTACTCAAATACGTTTCATTATTTTTATTATACAAATGTTCAAATATAATTGCATTGTTACAATGAATAGGAGGCTGCTTTTCAATAGTCCATCTGAATAAGTCCTGGTGTTCGAAGAAAAGACGTATCTGATTCGAAAAAGTTGCATTACATGTGATCACGGCAGCGGATGGGTATCTGTACTATTAGATGATTTATCCTGTCCGGTTTTTTCAGACCATTACAGTACTGTCAGCAAGGTTTTCGATACTGCCAAAGATAAATCAGCTGATCAAACAGAATGGAAGTGAGATAATTCTTTCTGTCAATGTAAAATTTTGCGTATTGACAGGAACTCATTCCACTATTCACCATAAAAGATCAATAATAAAGATCTTCTTATCATGAATTAAACAATGATTATAAGTATACCGTAATGAATTATTCAATCGGTATGTATATTTCTGTCAGAAGGCTGGGGGGATCAATAAAACGATAGTTATTGATATACTTTTCTATTAATGGAGAATTTCGAAGTTTGAGATTTGAACTAATTACCCATTTTTTCAAAATATACTCGTTTATTTTCAACAGCATTTTATGCGGACCTTTATACCTAAACATGGCGTATTTGCCGCCAGCTAATGTTTTGGTTTCTATCTGCTCACTGTTTGATGCTTTCTTATGGGTGGCAACACAACATTCAGCCTTGCAATCAGTAGGATCAGTTTCAAAAGGATTATCGTAATAAGCTGAAAAAACATCTGGTTTCCAGCTCAAGATATTATTTCGTATCACAACCTCCCAAAAGTTATCCCAGGTATTATTATATTCTTTCCCGGTATATTCACCTTTAAATTTTGTATAAACAATGGGTTTATCGGCGAAAATGACGATTTTCGGTTTAATATCATTAACTAGTTTACCTGAGTTATTGATTTTAAAATCGACATGTGTATTTAATGCAATTAAATTATTGGATTTGAACCTCTGAGGAGAAAAGCCAAATTTCTTACTGAATGCTTTTGAGAATGCAGAACAATCACTATACCCTATTTGTAATGCAATTTCAGATAGCGGCAGGTCTGTGTACCGTATTATTTTAAGAGCTGTTTCGAGCCTGACCCTATTAATAAATTTGCCCAATGGTTCGTTTAGGTAGTCTTTCATTATCCTTTGAAAATGAAAAAACGAAATACCAAACTGTTCAGACAAGTGTTTTACATTTAGTTCGTCTGATAAATGGTTATAGATATAATTTTTTACATCACAGCCTGTTTGCTGGTAATATGCTGATGTTACCTGTTGCATTAAGAGAAAGAAACTTATATAGTTATTAACTGTAAATATAACTGTTTATCAGTTGTTCTAACATTTCTTGCTTACCGCTTATTGGTTTTGGTTCTCCGTTTGCTTTTGCATAGTTGTATAAATCATCCAAGGTCATTTTGCCTTTATTGAAATTCATACCTTTTCCCTCTAAAAATGATTTGTACCGATTGGCTTTAAGGTTTAGGTAATCTGATTCTTTTAAAATTTTGTCTGCAATGATTAATGAGTGTGCAAATGTATCCATTCCTGAAATATGGGCGATAAACAGGTCCTCCAAATCGGTAGAGTTACGTCGGAGTTTCGCATCAAAGTTTATACCTCCGGTAGAAAATCCACCAACCTGGATAACTTCGAGCATAGCCTCAGTGACTTCGTAAACATTAGTGGGGAATTCGTCAGTATCCCATCCGTTTTGATAGTCTCCTTTGTTGGCATCAATCGATCCAAACATGTTGTTGTCGCCTGCCATACGCAGCTCATGAGCAAATGTATGACCAGCTAATGTAGCATGGTTAACTTCGATATTCAACTTAAAGTCATTTTCTAAACCGTGAGATTTTAGAAACCCAATTACAGTCTGGGTATCGTAATCATATTGATGTTTGGTGGGTTCCATTGGTTTGGGTTCAATCAAAAAAGTCCCTGTAAATCCTTTCGATCTGGCATAATCGCGAACCATTCTCAGGAATTGGCCCATGTTCTCAAGCTCAATTTTTGTATTGGTATTATGCAGACTCATATATCCTTCACGACCTCCCCAAAAAACATAATTTTCACCTCCCAGGGCAATCGTTGTATCTATCGCGTTTTTGACCTGAACGGCAGCATTGGCAACAACATTAAAATCGGGATTGGTAGATGCCCCGTTCATGTAACGGCGATGACTGAAAACGTTGGCTGTGCCCCAAAGTAATTTAATGCCTGTAAACTGTTGGCGTTCTTTAGCTAAATCAATTATATCTGCCAGACGTTTCTCGATTTCGAAAACCGAACCGGTACCGACTAAATCCGTGTCGTGAAAGCAGTAGAACGGAGCACCAATTTTACTGATAAATTCGAAAGCTGCATCCATCTTATCTTTAGCTGCATCCATAGGGTCGTTTGCTTTATTCCAGGGTCGAAGTTGTGTGGGATGATTTATCGCAAAGATATCCTGTCCATCACCACAGAATGAATGCCAGTAAGCAATTGCATAACGAAGATATTCTTTCATTGTTTTACCCCTTACTATCTGATCGGCATTGTACCATTTGAATGCCATGGGATTCTTTGAATCGGGTCCCTCATATTGGACAGCCCCGGTAAAGGGGAAAAACTCTTTATTTCCTTTAAAAATAGTCATGTTCTTTTAATTATGTATTGTTAATCAATTTATTTGACTTTTTATAAAAAAGTTGCTACAAAATTACAGATTTGATTATGTTAGGAGTTTTCCAAAGTTGCTAAATCCTTTTTGCGTTATTTAAATAATATTCTTTCCCTCGAATTTCTTAATATCTATGTCTGTGAATTGTCTGTCTGCCTGTGCAAATGCCAGAGGACTGACAAAATCACCATATGCAATATAACATACTGTATTTAGGCCTTGAACAATGTAATTCAATTATGCCATAATGACGTCTCTTTGAAGGTGTTATATGACATTGTGGCATTTATTATACAGAATAATGAGTTTTTGGAACAAGGCCGGAAAAATCAATGATATTTTTAATTATCTGATGTACATGAGGATACGATAAAAGTATTTAGTGATAATATTTGTTCTGGCATACAGTTTGATTTTTTTTAAAGCGAAAAATAAAAGAATGTAATGTCTAACTTAAAAAAAATGGAGGATTCAGCCATGACTTTAGCAAGATTATCAAACAACTGGTTTCCATCTTTTCCTTCATTAATAGATAGTTTTTTGAAGAGTACATGCTTGAAGTGGCTGCCCCCGGAATGAAGAAGGGCGACTTCAAGGTAAACTATGAAAATGGCAGGCTGACTATCACTGCTGAGAAAAAGGCAGAGCATGAAGAAAATCAGGGGGAAAAGATCACACGGAAAGAATTTAATTATCAGTCATTCCAGCGTTCTTTCACAGTACCTGAAAACACCGTTCATACTGAAAAGATAGCTGCGAAATATAATCCCGCAAGATGCGGACAGGTAGTCTGCTTAAAGGCTGCTTTAAACAAAGTCAGACAGAACAAAAAATAAAATGTAAAACCTAAAATTATGGAGGGCTATGATATGAAAAAATATGTAACACTTATTATTTCAGCAGTACTAGGCAGCGCCCTGACTATAGGTACCTTTATGCTTTTTGGCAATAACAATGGTAACACTGTTAAGATAGAACATCTGTCAGGTTCCCCGGTAGTGGGAGCTACCTATACTGTAACGGAAGACGGAGAGGTTGTACCTCTTGAGTTTACAACAGTCTCAAAACAAGTGATGCCTGCTGTTGTACATATTAAATCAACACAGGTACAAAATACAGGCAATTCTCAGTACAGGGGTAATCCTGATCAGTTCAGGGATTTTTTTGATGATGATATTTTTGAATACTTTTTCGGACCGGAGTTCAGGTTTGAATCTCCCCGGCAGCAACAGCCCCGTGGTCCGCAGGCACGGGTAGGAGCCGGTTCAGGGGTTATAATAAATGCCGATGGTTATATAGTAACAAATAATCATGTTATTGACAATGCCGACGACATTGAAGTCACTCTTGACGATAACCGCGTTTTTAAGGCTAAGGTAATAGGTGCTGATCCTTCAACCGATATTGCCCTGTTGCAGATAAATGAAAAGGGTCTGCCTTATCTGCCCCTGGTTAACTCTGATGATGTGGAAGTGGGAGAGTGGGTTTTGGCTGTCGGTAATCCTTTTAACCTGAATTCGACTGTTACCGCCGGGATTGTCAGTGCAAAAGGCCGCAGTATACATATCCTGCCGGACCGCAGTGCTATTGAGTCCTTTATTCAGACAGATGCTGCCATCAATCCGGGTAATAGCGGAGGAGCCCTGGTTAATCTGCAGGGTGGACTGATAGGTATCAATACAGCTATTGCCAGTCCTACCGGCGCTTATGCCGGATATGGATTTGCCGTGCCTTCGAATATAGTATCGAAAGTAGTGGAAGATCTTCTTAGATACGGGATGGTACAGAGAGGCTATCTCGGATTGATAATAAGAAGTGTCGATGGTAATCTGGCAAAAGAGAAAGATCTGAATGTTACTACCGGTGTGTATGTAGACAGTATATCAGTCAACAGTGCGGCAGGAGATGCAGGAGTGAAGCCGGGTGATGTTATTCTTGAAGTCAATAACAGCCCTGTAAAGACTTCAGCAGAACTGCTCGAAATGGTTGCCCTTTATCATCCTGGTGATAAAGTTGCTCTTAAGATTGACCGTAAAGGAAAAGAAATGGACTTCCTTGTAACACTCCGTAATCAGGAGGGTAAGGAAAGACTGTATGAGAAAGGCAGTGAAGAAGTTCTTGGCTTATTGGGTATCCAGGTTGAAGAACTCGACAAAGAGACAAGACGTAAACTGGATATTGACGGAGGATTACGGGTTACACAGTTATCCACAGGGATAATAAGGCGTCATACCGATATGAGAGTTGGCTTTATAATAACAAAAGCCGACGGCAAAGTGATGAGAACAACAGAGGATCTTGTCAAATACCTTGAGAATAAAAAAGGTGGTGTGATGCTTGAAGGAATTTATGAAGACTATCCGGGCACGTATTACTATGCCTTCGGATTATAGTCCTCCATAATATTACCCGGAGACAGAAATGTCTCCGGGATTTTTTTGCTTAATCACAAACGGTATGATCTGTTAATGAAAAGATCATTTACTCATTTGTTCAGGTAATCTGTTTAATCCTCCTTTCGCATTTACTACAGCAGATGAGAAGGAGTTGGTATAATACCGTTTGGTTGTCTGTTCAGTTAAATTCAAAGATGTGAAGAATGCAGGGAGAATTAATGACTGCCTGTTTTTTTCCTGTTTATTTCTTTGAGTCGGGTGAATAGTTTTAGTTCTTCTTCTGTCAGATGACGGGGGATAATTACATTCAGGCGGATATACAAATCACCGGCCATACCTGTTTTCCCGTATACGGGCATACCTTTACCTTTCAGTCTGAGTCTGCATCCGCTCTGCGATCCGGCCGGTACATTTAAGCTTATCCGGCCTGCCAGAGTGTTGACTTCAATTTTGCCACCCAGAACGGCAGTATACAGGTCAATATCTGTTTTTAACAGCAGATCGTGTCCGTTTATCTCATAATTATTGTCCGGTCTTATTGTGATCCTTATCAGGATATCGCCGGGAGCTCCTCCGTTAATGCCTTTACCACCCTTGCCCTTTATCCGTAGTTCCTGTCCCTCATAAGCTCCGGGCTTTATTGTGGTACGCAGTTTTTGTCCATTGACGTTTAGTATGCGTGTTGTACCGGAATAAGCTTCAGCCAGACTGATCTCAATTTTAGCCTGATAATCAGTCCCTTTACCGGGGCGGCGGCGTGATCCGAAATCTGTGAAGCCCGACATCCTTTCTCCTGTGAGATCGCCGAAGAAGGCATTGAAGAAATCTGAAAAGCCACTCTCTCTGCCGCCGAAAAGATCTCCCAGATCATCTCCGTAATAATATTTTCGTTTACCTGAAGACCTTCCGCTGAAACCAGAGAAATCAAAATCACCTGTTCCTGCATTCTCATACTGTTTCCAGTTTGCTCCCAGATGGTCATATTTTCTCCTTTTCTCTGGATCTTTCAGTACTTCATAGGCCTCACCAATCTCTTTGAAACGCTCCTCAGCCTGCTTATCATCCTTATTCTTATCCGGATGGTATTTGACTGCCAGCTTACGGTAAGCTTTTTTTATGTCTTCCTGACTGGCACCTTTTGATACTCCCAATATTTTATAGTAATCTTTATAATCCATTGTCATTCGATTCAGATCTGTATCTCAACATATACTGAAGCTTTTAATGTCCCATTCTTTTTTTACTGATGATTTTTTCTCCGTGTTTTAAACACTGCAAAAAACAATCCATTCTCACCTGGCAGTTAAAAAATGTAAAAATGTCTATGAAGAGGTTACTGTCATTGTTGCCGACTGTCATTTTGACCTGATTGATCCTGGTCTTTTCACCGGGATTCTTCGGGAGGGAATAATATTGTTTGTTTTATCAGATCTATCTTTTTTATTATAATGAATTGAATCAGGAAGCAATATCCCAGTCAAAATTTCGTCCGTAAACCAGGTTTTTTGAATCTTTGATTACAAAGGTAGTGCATGCATTCAGGGAGTATATGGCCATTATGCAAACTAAAAATGTTGCTGTTATTTTTTTTATCATATTAAATGGAATAAATATTCACCAGCTGACTGGAGTGTTATAGTTATTTAATTTCTTGTTGGCAAATCAGTTATTTTTTCCGTGGGTTAAACAGTGAGTTGCCATCATTAAATTTACGGTCGAGGAGCATATCTGCCATTTGTACTCCATTCATCATGCTGCCATATAACCCATGTGCAAATTTTGGCTGGTAGAGGTTTTCAATTGGTGTTTTAAAGGGAAGACGCTTAGGTCCGAACTGGGTGACTATAGAAGCCATATCATAAATACTTCCTGTGGGCGATCCGGAGAACATAGAGAAGGTCGCGGGGGTAGCAATGTTTTTTACAACTATATGTTTGCTCAATCCCGGGACAAAGTATTTTTCGGCTATATTGATAAAGAAGTCGGCCCATCTCTCTTTCTCAGAATTATATCTTTTGGAGTCGTTCTTTCTCCATTCGGGCCAGCTGTTTATTGCAAAGGGGGTACATCTTATTGTGATTGTGTTTTTTGCTCCTGTGGTTAATGACGGACAGATAACTGCTGCATGGAAGCAATCATCCGAGAAAGAATTATCACCAGCAAGAAAGCCGTCGAAGAGTTTTTCTGAAGTACCCAGTCCCGTTGATACAACATTGTACGGGTAATCGAGGTCCATTGCTCCCAGATCAATTTTATCATCAAGTCCAAGCGAAATATTTATTGATGATGTAGACATAACTATATTCCCGAGTCTTTCAATATATTTTGCCGGCAGGTATTCATCACCGACAAGTTTCCTTAACGCTACCATAGGATCAATGGTTGTGATCACTGTATCTGCGGTTATTACACTATCATCTCCTTTTATTTTAACTCCTCTGGCTTTACCATTTTCAATAATAATGTTTTCCACCTCCGAGTTTAATTTTAGTTCTCCTCCCCATTCCTGAAAAAGTCGCGCCATTTCTGAAGCGAACTCATCAAAATAGCCGTAAGGCCTGAAGCACCTGGTCATTGATGAGAGCATGGCTCCTGTGGCATAAATTGCTGATGCTCTGTCTGAAGGAACACCGGAAAAGGAAGTGAATGTTTCCAGAACTTCTCTTAGTCCCCGGTTTGTAATATTAAATTTATCCAGCAGTCCGGAATAGGTTGTGTTCAGGTTTGCAACGACTTTGGGAGCCCTGAATGGAGTCACAAGTGTATCTGTGAGTGTTGGAATAACTTTCAGTTTTCGAACCTGGGAAAACATGGAAACAGAATATTCCATTAACTTATCTATCTTGTCACTATCCTCCGGGAAAGTTTTTTTCAGATAGTCAGTGAAATTTGTAACACCGGCAGGTATTTTATATTCAGTGATCCGGTCACCATTGACAACTATCCTGCGCATGAAATCATTTTGGTACTGTTTCAGCCTGATCTTAATTCCCAGGTATTCCATCATGTCGATTATATCGGGGAAAAGTTGTGTTGTTTCAAAGACATAATCACCTCTTTGAAATGCAGTGTTATATCCTCCTGCGTAATCATTTTTCTCAAGGATAAGTGTTTTTTT
>JAAYDB010000117.1 GCA_012729475.1 Bacteroidota bacterium | reverse complement strand
GTTTATGTAATTATGACTATTCCAAAAACAAAAAAAAGAATCAGCCACAGAATTATTTTGAGTGTATAATCGCTATCATTATCATTCATATCTGCCGCATCTGTTTATTTGTTCAAAAATAATAAAATTAATAAGAAGCTACATGAACATTCTTAACAGCTCTTCCTGATGGGTCAATAAAATTAGAAAATCCGGTATCCCATGCAAGAGCTTCGGAGGTGCTGCATGCTATTGAATGTGAAGAAGGAATACAGGCAGAAGCAGAATCTGAAGGAAAATGCTCTGTAAATATTGATCTGTATAGATATTCTTCTTTTGATAAAGGAGGGTTTAGTGGGAATCTGTATTTTGCATTTTTTAGTTTTTCGTCTGAGATTTCCTTATCTGCCAGTGCTCTAAGGGTATCAATCCAAAGGTATCCCACTCCGTCAGAAAACTGTTCTTTCTGTCTCCAGGCAATATTATGAGGAAGATAATCCTCAAAGGCCTTTCGCAGAACCCATTTTTCGATTCTTCCGTCAGTAGCCATTTTGTCAGCAGGGTTCAATCTCATGGCTACATCCAGGAATTCCTTGTCGAGGAAGGGTACACGTCCTTCAACACCCCAGGAAGCAAGTGATTTATTGGCACGTAGACAATCATATTTACTCAGACGGCTTAATTTTCTTACAGTTTCGGTGTGAAATTCACGGGGATTTGGAGCTTTATGAAAATAAAGATATCCTCCGAAAACTTCATCTGCACCTTCACCGGAGAGTACCATTTTAATCCCCATTGATTTTATAACCCTTGCTATCAGGTACATCGGGGTCGAAGCCCTTACTGTTGTAACGTCGTATGTTTCAATATGATAAATTACATCTCTCAGGGCATCCAGACCTTCCTGGAGGGAAAAATTTACTTCATGATGAATGGTTCCTATGTGGGTAGCAACCATTTTTGCAGATATAAGATCAGGAGAGCCCTGCAGGCCAATGGCAAAAGAATGCAACTGGGGCCACCAGGCCTCACATTTATCATTTGTCTCAATTCTTTTTGATGCATATTTTTTTGTGATTGCAGAAATAATTGACGAATCGAGTCCACCAGAAAGAAGAACTCCATAAGGTACATCCGTCATTAATTGTCTGTGTACAGCAGCTTCAAGCGCAAGCTTAAGATCCTGTATGGATGTTTTATTGTCAGCTACAGCTTCATAAGTCATCCAGTCACGTTCGTGCCATTTTTTTAATACACCGTCAGGACTATACAGATAATGACCCGGAGTAAACTCCTCATACTTATTACATACACCTTCAAGAGCTTTCAGTTCAGATGCAACATGAAAATTTCCGTATATATCCCTGCCCATATATAGAGGGACTATTCCAATATGATCACGGGCTATGAGATAAATATCCTTTTGCCTGTCGTAAAGAGCAAAGGCAAATATTCCATTCAGATCTTCCAGAAAAGCGGGTCCTTTTTCCTGATAAAGGGGAAGTATTACTTCACAATCGGATTGCGTCCTGAATTCGTACGAATCTTTGTACCGTTCCCGTATTTCCCGATGGTTATATATTTCACCGTTTACGGCAAGAACCAGATTGCCATCACTGCTTATCAACGGTTGTCCTCCTGATACTGGATCCACTATGGAAAGCCTCTCATGTGACAGTATAGCTTTCTCACTGCAAAAAATACCTGACCAGTCAGGCCCTCTGTGCCTTAATCTCCCCGCCATTGTCAACACAACACTACGCAATTCATTGTAATCACTTTTTATATCAAATACTCCTACTATTCCACACATGTTTCATTTATTTAATTGAACAATCCTATTCTTTTCTTTTCTTCCTGCAAAACTATAATATATTTTTGTAATAAAAAATATAATATTAATTATATGTAATATTATAATATATATTATTAAGTATTTAAATTTATTAAATAACATAAAATAACTATAAGGCTCTTTAGTGTTAATAATATTAATAATAAAAATTGCTAATCCCGTCCATTCACATTAATCGGCAAGATGATATTCGGATAGATAGTAGGATGAAAAAAACAGGTTGTTAAAAATCATTAAAATATTCTTAAAAAAATTGTAATACAGGGTATTAAAGACTTGGTTTTATCCTTAATATTTTATATTGCGCAGAAATAAATACCGTTATTGTTAATAGATGATATAGTGTTATTGATAAAATAACTTAAACATGAAAAAATTTACTCTTATTATACAAATAGTAT
The DNA here is from genome assembly GCA_012729475.1 of Bacteroidota bacterium. Taxonomy (GTDB): domain Bacteria; phylum Bacteroidota; class Bacteroidia; order Bacteroidales; family VadinHA17; genus LD21. The sequence continues at coordinate 41,314 of JAAYDB010000117.1, read as the reverse complement.
TCTTCTTACTGGCAGGTTTGTGGGAGGACACATCAGCACAGATATATGATGGGTGGCGCGGAATTGAAAGGTCAGGAATATATAATGAGACTAATCTTATGAAAACGTGGCCGGAATCAGGGCCTGTTTTGTTATGGGATATAGATGATGCAGGAACAGGATTCTCCAGTCCCCTTATTACTTCAGATGCAATTTATATTACTGGTCGTAAGGGTGACAATGATGTTATTTCAGCATTTACACAGACTGGGAAAAAAATATGGGAAACCATTTATGGTAAAGCATCTGACAGTAATTATCCCGACTCAAGAGGCACACCTGTTATGGCCGGTAACAGGATCCTGGTAATAAGTGGACAGGGCGACCTGGTATGTTTAAATACCAACGGAAAAATTATCTGGTCAGTTAATTATTTTAATAAATATAAAGCATCGCATCCCCGTTTTGGGATATCCGAAACACCTGTTATTGTTGATAATAAGGTAATAGGTGTACCAGGGGGCAATATGGCAGCGGCAGTTGCCTTTAATATTGCTGACGGTAGAGTTATATGGGAAACACTTGCTATTAATGAGGGTACTCAGTATGTTAATCCCTTGCTAATTGATTTTAATGGACAGAAGATTCTGATTACGGTATCAGTTGGCCATATTCTTGCAATTGACACCAGTAATGGAAAACTTTTGTGGAAATATTATTATGAGGGTTTAAACTCACAAAGGGGCGGACGGAGAAATCACACAAATACTCCTCTTTACCGTGATGGGTATCTTTTGGTTCCCAATGGCTATTCTCAGGTGGCGGTTAAACTAAAGTTAAATAAAACAGGTGATCCGACTGTTGTCTGGACTAACAGTGAACTGACTCCTCATGTAGGAGGTGCAGTACTTCTTGGTAATTTTGTTTTCAGCTCAACTCATGATAATAATTCGAGCGGGAAATGGATATGTGTTGACTGGGAGTCAGGAAAAACAATGTGGGTAAATTCCTGGCATAATAAAGGTTCAATTATTTCTGCTGATGGCATGTTATATATTATGGAAGAAAGGACTGGCAATGTAGGACTTGTAAAACCCTCTTCCCGCGAACTGGATGTTATAAGCCATTTCCGTATTATAAAAGGTTCTGGGCCATATTGGGCCCATCCTGTGATTAACAAAGGCAGATTGTTCATAAGGCATGGAGAATACCTTGCTGTATATTCAATCAGTGCAAAATGAACAATTTACAAGTATTTCATGTCTTAAATAGTAAGGTGCGTTAATCCGTTTTATTTTACGATAATGGAAATGCCTGATCTGAATAATAACGGTTTTAAAATATAAAATATAACAAATATGAAAAAGACATTAGTGATATCCGCCCTTTTCATTGCGGTTTGTGCCATTATCTTTGCTATATTCAGATTATTAGGTGCAGCTCCGTCAGGATCACCTGATGTGTCAGGAGGTAAAGTAAATATATCCCCTGATGTATTAATATATGGATGGAGAGAAGAGAACAGAAGCGGAGTTTCTTCAGAAGAAGGTTTACTAAAAGAATGGCCGGAACAGGGACTTTCGATGATATGGAAAAATGTGGAATTATTGAAAGGTCATTCTTCTGTCTCATTCGGGAATAATACCATTTATATTACAGGATGCGATGATACCAATGATTTTCTTTTCGCTCTTGATGAATACGGTAAAATAAAATGGAAAACTCCATACGGAAGGATATGGAGGGATTCTTATCCGGAATCGCGCTGTACTCCTACTGTAGAAGGTGAAAGAGTTTATGTATCCAGTGGCTATGGGGATCTGGCCTGTATTGACGGAATTTCAGGAGAAATAATCTGGTCAGTGAAAGCCAGTGAAATTTATAAAGGAACTTATGGATCCTGGGGTATAGCAGAAGCTTTACTTATTGATGGAGATAAGCTTTACTTTACACCGGGCGGACACGAAACAACAACTATTGCCCTGAATAAACACAATGGCGACTTAATCTGGAAAACAGAAAGCCTGGGTGTCCCTCCTTCTTATATCTCTCCGGTATTAATTAATTACAATGATTACAAACTGCTTGTTAATGTTACGCCAAGATATATTTTTGGAGTTGATGTTTCTCACGGTAAAATATTATGGACAATAAATCATCATGAAGCCCTTGGCAAAAAGGAAGAAAATGATGGTCAGATATTATGTGTGACTCCATTGTTTTTCAATGATAAGATATTTTTTACGGGAGGCTATGATCATGGGAGTATACTAATAGCTCTCACTGAAAATGGAAGGAAAGCTTCTGTCGAATGGACCGACACAAATCTCGATGTGCATCACGGAGGTGTAGTAATGGTCGACGGATATTTATATGGGGCTAACTGGCTTAATAATAATAACGGGAACTGGTGTTGTCTGGATGCCAGAACAGGAGAAAAAATGTGGGAGGAGAAATGGCACAGTAAGGGTTCTGTTATTTCAGCTGAGGGCTTGTTATATATCTACGATGAACGGTCTGGCAACGTTGGATTAATAAGACCTTCACCGGAAAAGTTTGATCTTATAAGCAGTTTCCGTATACGAGCAGGGTCAGGTCCATACTGGTCTCATCCGGTTATTCACAACGGGGTGTTATACCTGAGGCATGGAGAGGCGTTGATGGCTTTTAACATACAGGATTAATCCTATTATATAATATGCGAATTAATCAAAAAAAGAAAAAAACATATTTTTTTGGTGCAATAGCAGCAGTTTTTTTCCTGACACCTCTCGTCTGGTGGTATAGTGGAGATCATTATCCTTCTGAAATCGAAAAAAGGATAGCAGGAATGGACAACAGGCCAAAAATAGAACCAAAAAGTGATACTGTTGTAATTGGGGAGTTATTTAGTAATATGAATCCTTTGGATGAGATGGTTCCCGGAAGCTGGCCAAGGTTCAGAGGATCAAACTTCGATAATATAAACCATGATACAATACCTGTTAACGATACATGGGATTCAACAGGCCCTCCGGTTGAATGGACATTAACACTTGGTGAAGGATATGCCGGTCCGGCTGTTCATAATGGAAGAGTATATATTCTTGATTATAATGAGAGAATAAGGGCAGATATGCTCAGATGTTTTTCTCTTAACTCAGGTATTGAGTTATGGCGCCGATGGTATGAGGTTGATATTAAGCGAAATCATGGCTATTCCCGGACAGTACCTGCAGTAACTGACGAATATCTTGTATCAATTGGACCAAGATCGCATGTTATGTGTGTCAATCCTCTTACAGGAGAATTAATCTGGACTCTGGACATGGAGAAAGAGTTTGGCATACCAGGTACTATAAAAGGAAAAATAACACCAGACTGGTATACTGGTCAGTGTCCTTTAATAGATGATGGTGTTGCAGTACTCGCACCTGGAGGGAAAGCTCTTATGATCGGCATTGATTGTGCTACAGGGAAGGAATTATGGCGGACACCGAACCCGGATACCCTGAGGATGTCTCATGGATCAATAATGCCAATGAAAATACACGGTAAGAAAATGTATGTTTACAATGCTGTGGGGGGAGTATGTGGCATATCAGCCGAAGATAATGACAGAGGCAGATTGTTGTGGCAGACAAATGAATGGAATCCTGCAACGACTGCTGCTTCTCCCGTACTTCTTGAAAATAATGATATTGCTGTATTCGGGAGTTACGGAGCAGGAGGAGCAAGATTACGAATTGATTATGATGGCTCATCATTCTCAGTAACAGTAATAGAGACACATAAAGCTATGGAAGGTGCTTCAAGCGACCAGCACACACCAATAATCACAGGAAATTTGTTATGGACCGTAATGCCTGAAAATGCTGGTCCGCTCAAAAAACAACTGGTTTGTTATAATGTGTCAGATTTGAGAACTCCTGTGTGGACAAGCGGTAAAGAAAACAGGTATGGACGTGGTCTGGGACCATATATAGTTAGTGGAGACAGAATGTTCCTCCTTGATGACGATGCAAATATGTATATATTTAAACTTGAATCTTCCGGTGCTGTACTTATGTCACAATACAGTATCCTGGACGGAATTGAAACATGGGGGCCAATGGCTCTGGCAGGTAATTACCTTCTGATGAGGGATTCACATAACCTTGTCTCATTATTTATCGGTAAAAGAGAATGATATGGTTAAAAAGAAAATTACAGCCCTGTTCTCTCTCATCATAATCCTGACATTCATTGGTTATATTATTCTTGATACTTCCAGGAGTAACAGAAAACCGGGTGAGACAAATGAGAGAGTCAATATTGTTCCTCCTGAAGATAGTTGGAGTATTATCAATAATTTTTATGTTAACGAAGGTCTGAAAGCTATATCTGCCGGTCCTGACGGTAAGATATATGCCGGAGGGAATTCATTCATCATAAGTTATGACAATCAACTGAATAAACTTTGGCAAATTGAGACATTATATCCTGTTACAGCTTTGACAGTAAGTGGAGATTCCCTTTTTGCGACTTCACAGGAACTTATTTTTGTTTTAAGTACAGAAAATGGAGAAATAATAAATGAATGGGGTCCTTATGAAGCAAACAGTATTATAACTTCAGTTTCTGCAAATAATGATTATCTGGCAGTAGCTGACGCCGGAAACAAAATAGTTTTTATTCTTAAAAAAGATGGTGAAGTACGTTCAATGATAGGTCATTTTGAGGATAAACTTATCATACCAAGTCCTTATTTTGACATCTGTTTTACAGAGGACAATATGTTATATCTGGCACATACAGGGAAGCATAGAATTGAAAAATGGACTGCAGACGGTCGTTTCATTTCGTCTTTCGGAGAAAGTGGAACGGAACCTGATTACTTTTGCGGATGTTGTAATCCTGCTCATTTTTCAATAAACACAACAGGTTTTGTGACTGCTGAAAAGGGAATCAACAGGATCAAAATACTTGGAGAAGATGGTGATTTTATTGAATATGTGTCTTCAGAAAACGATTTTTCAGCTTCTGCTCCTCTTGATGTAACAACAGATGGGAATTTTATATATGGAGCAAATCCTGCTGATTCAAGAATATACATTTTTCAAAGGAAATAAAAAACATAAAATAAATTAAACTACAGGTAAATGAATAACAGATATATTGAAAACAAGCAACATGAAAATAAAAAGAAGTGATTTCCTTAAAGACATGATGAGGATCGTCTTTGGTGTCTTTCTGGCAGGAATGGCTCTTATTCTCGGCAAGCGTACTGTTGAGGGAAGCACATGTTCTTCATGCCCAGGAAAAGGGATATGCAGGGGAGAGATCGATTGTATCAAATACTTAAAGACAGAGAAATGAAGGAAGAGAAGAATAAATATGAATCAAGAAGAGGTTTCGTTAAGATATTTGGAAAGCTTTTGGCTGTTGTTCCTCTTGCAGGATTGCCAGTTTTACTCTCAAAAAATACATCCTTAAAAGGATATGTATGGCAGATTGATCCCTATAAATGTATTGCCTGTGGAGAATGCAAGACAGCATGTATTCTTACACCTTCTGCATCAAAATGTGTACATGAACATGCTCTTTGCGGTTATTGTGATTTATGCGGGGGCTATCTGAAAGAAGGAGCAAAAAGTATTGGAACAGGTGCTGAAGTCCAGATGTGTCCTGTAGGTGCAATAACACGGAAGTATGTTGAAGAGCCCTTTTTTGAATATACTATTGATGAAGATCTGTGTGATGGATGTGCCAAATGTGTTAAAGGATGTAAGGATTTTGGTAACGGATCACTTTACATGCAAATAAAACAGGATATCTGTGTTAATTGTAACGAATGCTCAATAGCAGTAAACTGTCCTGCACAGGCAGTATCACGGATGCCGGCAGATAATCAGTATATACACAAGAGCAGGCCGGTATAACAAAATTTTCTATTTATGTATATCCCTTCTAGTTGATGTAAAAAATCAGGAAAAGAATCAAAATGACAAAACGAAGTATTCATTATATCGTGTTACTGACACTGCTGCTTTTTATTACTGCCGGATTATTTGCCCAGGAAAGGTTTCCTCGTCCTGAATTTCAGACAGATTATGAATATCCGGAGAATCAATTGCCTCTTCAGAGATCTCATACCTGGGATTATATAGATGTTGTTGCTTTAATATCTGCTCTTTCAATTACCTCATGGCTGGCAATAAAGAAAAGATCTCGCAGGGGGCTTATATGGATGTCTGTTTTTTCACTTGTGTATTTTGGATTCTTTCGTCAAGGCTGTATATGTTCTGTTGGTTCAGTTCAGAATGTAGCATTGGCGCTTTTTAACAACACTTATACTATTCCTCTTACCGCACTGTTATTTTTCCTTATTCCTTTGTTTTTTGCACTCCTTTTCGGCAGGGTCTTCTGTGCAGCTGTTTGTCCACTTGGAGCTATCCAGGAACTGACAGGTTTTCGGCCGGTCAAACTACCTAAAGCTGTTGAATCAGTTATGATAGCTATTCCTTTTGCATATCTTGCCCTGGCAGTATTGTTTGCTGCAATGGAAAGTCAGTTTATTATTTGCAAATACGACCCCTTTATAGGTATTTTTCGGCTGAATGGCAGATATACGATGATTATTTTCGGAGTACTGCTTCTTATTGCCGGTATCTTTATTAACAGACCATACTGCCGTTATCTCTGTCCTTATGGAGTTCTTTTAAATATATTCTCACGTTTTGCAGGGAAACACCTTAGTATCACACCCGCAGAGTGCATTAATTGCAGGCTGTGTGAAGAAGACGCCTGTCCCTATGATGCTATTCTGCCTTCTACTGTAGGACAATATACAGAAGATATTCCTCAGTCACGAAAACGTTTTTTGCTTTATCTGGCACTAATACCCGTTTTTACTATAGCTGGCGGGCTCATTATGTATAATGCAGCTCCGGCACTGAGTTCTGTTCACAGGGATGTACAACTCGCCAGAGAGATAAGGGCGGAACAGATAATGGGTGTTGAGGCTGTATCGGAAGCAGCTTCAGCTTTTAAAGAATCCGGACAAACTGAAGAAGAACTATTTGCCATTGAAGAATCTGTTGTATCAAGATTTAAAAAAGCATCTCCATGGGCAGGTGTATTCCTTGGATTATCACTGGGTTTGGGTTTGCTTGAAATGACAAGAAAAAAATACAGGACAGGTTATAAACCACATCAGGGTAAATGTTACAGTTGTGGACGATGTTTTAAATATTGTCCTGTTGATATAAAAACAAGATAGATAAATCATGAAGATTACAGAAAAAGATATATCTGCCCTCAGAATTGTAAGTATGATATCAGGGATATTCATTCTTATCATTGCACTAACCATGTTGTTCAGCCTGATTCAGTTAAAAACGATCGATCCACTTGATAATCCTGTATTACTGGATCTTCAGGAACAGTATAACAGTAATCCGGATAATGCTGATCTGGCAGAACAGATAAGGGCTATTGATCTGATGGCCCGAAAAGCTTATTTTTCTTCACGGCGTCAGATTGAGATTGGTTCCTATCTGCTCCTTATAGGAGCAGCTGTTTTCATTCTCTGTCAGATGCTTATTTCAGGACAGGAGAAGGTATTGCCATCAGTGCCAGGAGAAAAAAAAGATCCGCTTGCAAATCTCAGAATGGGTCGCCGTTTGTTATTTATTTCAGCTTCTGTTATTACTTTCCTTGCACTGGCATCATCTTTTATCCTTAGGGACAGCCTGCCTGATTTACGTTCTGAACAGCATGATCGTAGTGGTCAGGGAGTTTTTTCCGGTATATTCAGGTCAGACAAAAATGGAACGTCACAAGAAGAAACAGATGATTATATAATTTCCGGAGAAGAATTTGTTGTCCATGAGTCGGATTTCCCATTTTTCAGGGGAGTGGACGGACGTGGAATTGCCGGTGGATCAGGTTATCCAACTGAATGGGACGGTGATGAGGGGAAAAATATAAAATGGAAAACTATTATTCCCAGAGAGGGAAAGAGTTCTCCTGTTATATGGAAAGACAGGATCTTTATCACCGGTGCTGAGGCTAAAACCTGTGAAGTTTATTGTCTCGATAAGAATAACGGGGATATTATCTGGACTGCATCAGCCTCAGACCTTCCTGGAGAACCTGAAGAGTTACCGGAAATGGACCCGGATGCAGGACTTGCCGTTTCAACAGCAGCTGTAAATGAATATGGTGTTTGTGCTATCTATGCTAATGGAAACCTTATATGCCTTGACCATGACGGTAACCGTAAATGGGCAAAAAACCTTGGTACTCCTGAAAATATATATGGTTATGCATCCTCTTTGATCATGTATAACAATATTCTTGCTGTTCAGTTTGATTCCAACGAAAAGATTTCTCTTATGGGATTCGATATCGGATCAGGAGAACTTATTTATGAAACAATCCGGAAAGGACGTCCGGTCTGGTCCTCTCCTGTCATAGGTCATTTTGATGGAAAAGCTCAGATAATAATTAATGGTAACCCTGATGTAACTGCATTCGATCCTCTCACTGGTGAAGAGCTATGGTCGGTTGAATGTATGAGTGGAGATGTAGCACCTTCTGTAGCCCTAAACAGTTCAATTGTTTATGCTGTAACTGATTATGCCAAACTAGCAGCAATAAAACCGGGGGAGAATGCTTCAATAATATGGGAAGATAATATGTATACGCCTGATGTCGCCAGTCCGGTTGCAACTAACAAATACCTTTTTGTACCTACAGGATACGGCGAGATCGCCTGTTATAATGCGGCCCTTGGCGATACTCTCTGGACACACTATTTTATGGAATCATTCTATGCCTCTCCTGTTATTGCAGATAATAAGGTTTTTTTTCTTGACAGGACAGGTATGATGAGAATTGTTGAAGCTGCCGGGGAATTCATATTGGTGGCTGAACCCACTATCGGAGAACCGACTGATTGTACACCTGCTTTTTCAGAAAAAGAGATATTTATTCGTGGCAGGGATTACCTTTATTGTATATCAGAAAATTGAAAAAAGAAGAAAAAAATATTGAATTGAATAATTGCAATTGTCAGACTGTCACCACAGAATCAATAAATGCTGCTGTTGATGCTGTAGTAAGGATTACCGGCAGTCAAAAGGATAAAGTTATAATTATATTGCAGGAAGTACAGAAGAAGCTTAATTATCTTCCCTCTGAAGCACTAAAACGTATATGTGAAGTTACAGAAGTAACACCCGGGCAGCTTTCAGGCGTTGCTACATTCTACACACAATTCCGGCACCTGCCTGTAGGTAAGCATATAGTTAAGATCTGTTCCGGTACAGCATGCCATGTGAAGGGTTCTCAATTGATTTCTGAATCGTTTAAGCGTGAACTACATATAGATGAGCTTCATAATAGTTCTCCTGACGGTCTTTTCTCAATCGAAGAGGTAGCATGTCTGGGTTGTTGCACCCTGGCTCTGGTGGTTCAAATAGATGATAAGACATACGGTCATGTAAAACCTACTCAGACAGGACTGATATTAAAGGATTTCCTTAGGGTACAGAAGCAGGACATAAGCCTGGATAAGACCAGAAGCGACGATAATTATGATGCTGAGGTGAGAATAGGCCTGGGCTCATGTTGTATTGCAGGTGGCAGTAAGCAAATACTTTCGGGACTACTTAAGATACGTGAAGAATATGATCTGAATATAAAAATTAAACCTGTTGGTTGTGTTGGTGTTTGTAATCAGACCCCCTTGCTGGAAATAGTGAAAAATAACGATAAATACAGATATACAAATGTAAGAAAAGAACAGGTTGAGGATATCCTGCTTAAACACATAACACCAGGATCTCTTCATAACAGATTGAAGCACAAATTATATGATCTTGCCGATACTTTTGTCTCAGACGACAAACTGTCAAGCCCTGTAAATGTTCCCGATGAATTAAGGGAGAAATATGTTAACAATTTTCTTGAAAAACAGATTAGGCTTGCCACTATGTATAGCGGTATTCTATCTCCCGATTCATTCAATGAATATATATTACTGGGAGGATATGAAGCTTTCAAAAAAGCCCTCTTTGACTACAAATCATCTGATATTTCCCGGATAATTACTGATAGTGGATTACGAGGACGTGGAGGAGCAGGATTTCTGACAGGGAAAAAATGGAAAATATTATCAGAAAGTAACAGTGGTGATAAATATGTTGTTTGTAATGGTGATGAAGGAGATCCTGGTGCTTTTATGGACCGGATGCTTCTTGAGTCATTTCCTTTCAGGATAATTGAGGGAATGTTAATTGCAGCTTATGCAACAGGTGCAGGTGAAGGAATCTTCTATATACGTGCCGAATACCCTCTTGCTGTAGCAAGAATAAAAAATGCTATACAACAGTGTTCTGAAAATGGCATTCTTGGAAATAACATACTGGATACCGGTTTTTCATTTAATATACGGGTCTTTGAAGGAGCAGGTGCCTTTGTTTGTGGAGAAGAGACAGCCCTTATAGCTTCCATGGAAGGTAAAAGAGGCACTCCTCATCTGCGTCCTCCCTATCCTGCCGTGAAAGGCTATAAAGATAAGCCCACACTTGTTAATAATGTGGAGACCCTGGCACTTGTTCCATGGATCATATCGAATGGTGCAGATGCTTTCAGAGCAATAGGTACTGAAGAAAGTAAGGGTACAAAGGTATTTGCTCTTGCCGGAAAAATATCTAAAGGAGGATTGATTGAAGTGCCGATGGGAATAACTATTCGTGAGATAATCCGGAATATCGGAGATGGTGTTGCTGAGGGACGCAAGTTCAAAGCAGTACAAATTGGAGGACCATCCGGAGGTTGTATCCCTGCCTCTCTGGCAGATACCCCCATCGATTATGAGCAGTTAACAAAAATGGGAGCTATGATGGGATCCGGAGGGATGGTGGTACTTGACGATACTGACTGTATAGTCGATGTGGCAAAATATTTTCTTACATTCACTCATAAACAGTCATGCGGAAAATGTACATTCTGCCGTACCGGAACAAAACTTATGCTTGACATAGTAGAACGACTAAGTGAAGGAAAGGCTGATCTTTCAGAAATCCAAAAACTAGAGCAACTGTGTTGGTATGTTAAAGAAGGAAGCCTTTGTGCTCTGGGTAAAACTGCTCCGAACCCTGTGCTTACAGGTTTGAAATACTTCCGGGAAGAATATGAAGCTCATGCTTCAGGTTATTGTCCGGCAAAAAAATGCAGAAGCCTGATTAAATATGTCGTGACTGACAAATGTACAGGCTGCACAAAATGTTTCCAGGAATGTCCTGTCAATGCTATATCTTTTAAGCCTTATGAAAAGCATGAGATTGATATAACACTATGCACTAAATGTGATAATTGCAGAGTAGTATGTCCTGAAAATGCTATTGAAATAGTTAATATCAATGATTAATTTAAAAATCGATAATACAGAGTTATCAGTTCCTGAAGGATCTACAATACTTCAGGCTGCACAAATAGCAGGAGTAATGATACCAACACTATGTCACAGAGAAGGTGTGGAAACATATTCATCATGTATGGTATGTCTCGTAAAAGATCTCAGGAAGAATACATTTATACCCTCATGTTCTGCTCTCGCTCAGGATGGAATGATTATTGAAGCATCAGGTGAAGAGGTAACTGCAATGAGAAAAAAAGCAGTGGAATTGCTATTATATGAACACAGGGCAGAATGTGAAGCTCCTTGTCGCATCGTTTGCCCTGAAGGCTATAATATTCCTCTGATGAACAGATTCCTGGTAGAAGAAAATTTTGAAGCTGCAACAGATCTTGTCCGTTCAGAGACAATGCATGAAGAAATAAGATGCATTAAATGTAAAGGATACTGCGAAAATGCATGCAGAAGGAAAAAAATAGATCAGGCAATATCTATACGAAATATACGCCTCTTTATTTTTAATAATATTGTTCATGAGAGGGCCAGGGCGGCTGTAAAGGAACATTTTAAGGAAGAAGACAAAAACATCAATAATAAAAGTGAATCTCATATAAGAAATCGTTTTTCATCAAGAATAGGACGTATTGAGGAAGTTGAGCTACGGGAGATGCTTAAGGAATGTACCGGCGACGGAAGGAGATTGTCTGTGATCAAGGATTTTATGTCAGCTTCCAAAGAGGCTGGTAACTGTATGCATTGTGATTGCAGGGCTGCTGAAGACTGCAAGTTGCGTAAGCTGGCCGAAGACCTGGCTGTGAAGGATCCTTCAGGGAAGCTTGTGAATACTCCTCTGTCCAAAAAAATCAATCATAGTAGCGGCCTTATTTTTGAAAATGGTAAATGTATAAAATGTGGACTTTGTGTAAGAGTGTGTGAAGACAGTAGTGAAACACCATCTCTTTGTTTTGTAAACAGAGGCTTCATTTCAGTTATAACAGAACCTCTCACGGAAGAATTTGAGAATATACTCAGTAAGCAGGCTGGTTTGTGTGTTAAGGTATGTCCCACAGGAGCTCTCACAATGAAAAAATGATTTTATCATGAAATATTATATAGTTGTTCTCATATTTCTTGCCCACTCTCTTTTGTCGGTAGCTCAACCTGACAGAGATGAATGGCCTGTTTTTAGAGGACGAAGTGATCTTTCAGGAAATACCCTGAATGAGATTCCCGATTCACCTGTGTTACTCTGGAGCTTTAAATCGGGTGTAAGAAGCAAATCTTCGCCAGTAGCTGGTAACAGCATGATCTTTTTCGGTGATGATAAAGGAAATCTTACAGCTGTCGGGAGTGATGGAAAAATGAAATGGAAATCTCCGGCAGGGAATATTATTGAAGCACCTGCTTTTATTTGGAATGATAAAGTGATAATAGGTTCCACAGATGGTAATATGAGGGCTTTTAACAAAAATACAGGAACTATTGAGTGGACATACAGCACTGAAAACCAGATATTAGGTTCGGCAAACACATGGATGGTGAGTAAGAGATCCGGCCTTATTTTTGGCAGTTATGATTATTATCTACATTGTGTGGATCCCTCATCAGGAAAATACTTATGGAAACTTGAAACCAATAATTATGTTAACGGAACGCCTGCTGTTTCGGGTAATAATATTGTTTTCGGAGGTTGTGATGGTATAATACGGATAGTAGATCCAGTAAGCGGAAGAGAGAAAGACACTGTTGAAATAGGTACATATATAGCAGCCTCTCCTGCCCTTGCTGGTGGGAAAGCATGTTTTGGCGATTATGATGGCATTTTATACTGTGTCGACCTGTCTGCAGGAAAGCTTTTATGGAAAACAGAAATGTCAGCAGACGGAGAAGCTATAATTGCAATTCCGGCAATAGCTTACAATAGTGTTATAATAGGCAGTGAAGATAAATATCTTTACTGTTTTGATCTCATGACAGGTAAGTTGAAATGGAAATACAGGACTAATGGAAGAATAACAGGATCTGCAGTAATAACACCCGGGAAAGTTCTTTTTGGCAGTACTGATGGATTTATACATTTGCTTGAATTAAAAGACGGGGAAAAAATTTGGAGTTTTAATGCAGGTGCTCCTGTCAGCAGTTCTCCTGCAGTGGCAGAGGGTAAATTCTATTTTCTGACTGAAGACGGACGCTTACTGGCATTTGGTAAAAAATAATCAATATATGATGATTACATATGCAAACAGGAATTAAAATGATAATTTCCTCCATGTTCTTCCAATAAAATAATGACAAGCTATAAACTTTGAAATCAGGAATATTTCCTCATGAAGATAGTATATCTTATTACTGGTTCCGGAAACTCTTTCTATTGTGCCAACTGTTATCGCGACATGTTATATCTCAGGGCGCTAAGAAAAGTTAAAGGTGTTAAGGCAAATGCTATTCCTATGTATCTTCCTCCCGGCCCTGAAGAGGTGCTGAATGGTTATGATAGTGAAGTCTTTTTTGGAGCTATTTCTATGTTTCTAAGGGATAAAGTAGGATTTTTCAGGAATATGCCTTCATTCTTTGATAAAATACTTGATTCCGGTCCCTTGCTCAAAATAGCTTCCAGGATGGCCGGTTCGACACGCTCAAGAGGTTATGAGGAACTGACTCTCGATATGATAGGTGGTGGTAAAGCTTTTCGCGATGAGGAAGTAGACCGTCTTGTGAAACATCTCCAGGAAGGAGGTAAACCAGATATTATTCATCTTTCTAATGCACTGATAGCAGGAATAGCAAAACATATCAAAAAAAGAATGGATGTTAAGATCGTTTGTTCCATACTGAACGAAGATGACTGGATTGAAGAAATGGAAGACCCATACAGGGAAAAAGCCTGGAAAATGATAGCTGCAGAAGGAAAAAATATTGATGGCTTCGTGACACCCAGTAATTACTATATGCAGTTATTTATTTCCAAAACAGGAATACCAGACAATAAAATACATATTATACCTATGGGTTATGAACCGGACTATAGCCCGAAAAAGGAAAAGGATATTCATCCCCCATCCATTGGATTTTTCAACCGGGTTAGCTACAACAATGGTTTCGATAAAATAGTCGATTCTTTTATCAATCTGAAAGTTAAGAACCTTATCCCTGATCTGACTCTTAATGTTGGAGGAGGTTACACTAATGATGACAGACCATTTATTCTGTCACAGATAAAAAAGATAAAAGAACATGGTTTTAAAAAACATGTTAGAATTTTTCCGGATTTCATGGGTAATAAAAAAAGGGAGTTTTTCAACTCCGTTGATATAATAAGTGTCCCTGTAAATAAATATGACGGATATGGATTATATATACTGGAAGCCAATTATGCAGGGATCCCTGTTGTTCAGCCTGCAACCGGAGCATTTCCTGAAATACTAAATGCGACCGGAGGTGGGATTATTTATTCTCCTGATACCGTTGAGGAATTATCATCCGGATTACTTTCCTTGCTTACAGACCCGAAAAAAGCACATGAAATGGGTGAGAGAGGAAAAGAGCAAGTCAGGTCTGAACTGTCTCTTGATAATATGGCTGGTAATCTTTCAGCATTTTACAACCAATTATTCCTTTGATACAAATTATTACTAAATTATGCTGATTCTGGAAAATATTTCAAAATCTTATGCGGGCAGAGGTAAAGTACTGGATGAACTCAATCTGCATATTGAAAAAGGTGAATCACTAGCTGTTACGGGTCCATCCGGTTCGGGTAAATCAACCCTCCTAAATATTGCCGGATTAATGGATCGTCCGGACTCAGGTAAAATAAAATTTCAGGGAAACTCTATCCTCGGATATGACTCCTCTGAAGCAGCAGAATACAGAAACAGGAACATCGGATTCGTTTTCCAGGATCACCTGCTTCTGAACCATCTGACAGTAAAGGAAAATATTATGCTTCCACTGTTAGCCTCCCCTCTTTCAGATGATGATTATGGAATAAAAGAAAAATATGTTGATATATTATTGGACAAGATCAGAATAACTAATCTAAAGGATAAATTCCCATTTCAGATATCAGGTGGAGAAGCACAACGTGTAACACTTGTCAGAGCACTGGTTAATAGACCCTCTCTCCTTCTTGCAGATGAGCCCACAGGTTCTCTTGATCAGAAAAATGCAAATCTGCTTGGCAGACTTCTGAGGGAAATTAATGAAGAATACGGAATTGCTTTGCTGGTAGTAACACATTCTGAGGACCTGGCATCTATGATGAGAAATCATCTGAGATTGTCTGAAGGGAAACTTGTATAAAAACAATAATCCGGATTATTAATGAGACTTAAACTGAGTCAAATAGTTTTAAGATCAATCCTGTTTAACAGAAAAGATGCTATCTACCAGATCATTATTATAATATTGCTTACAGCAGTTATTACGGGCTCATTGCTTACAGGACATTCTGTAAGGGGCAGTCTTAGGGAAACATCAGCAGGTAAAATAGGAAACACGGATGTTATAATAAGCTCAGGTGAAAGATATTTCAATGCAGATCTAGCCGGGAAAGTGTCTTCAATAACCGGAGAAAAGGCAATATCAATTCTCGAGACTGAGGGGTATTGCTCTAATTTTTTAAGTGGCGTGACAGCATTGAATGTAAAAATTTATGGAATAACAAATGATTTTTTTTCTTTTCATTCAGTCGATTCTGTTGAAATAAATCCGGGAGAAGTTACTGTAAATACCAGTCTGGCTGAACATCTTGGCATAGACGAAGGTGATGAAATAATTATACGCTTTAAACCATCAGATCCTCTTCCTGCTAATGCCCCCTTTGCACCATCTGAAAATAATCAGATTTCAAAAGTGATGGAAGTGTCAAGAATTCTGACAGCAGACAACGCCGGCAATTTCTCTCCAGGTATTAGTCAGATTATTCCCATGACACTTTTTCTTCATATCAGTGATTTTAATGATAATGAATACCAGCATAGTTATTCAAATATCATGGAATATAAAGATATATCTGAATATGATGTAAACTATGCCAATGTTGATGAGTATGGAACATATCTGGCAAATAGAATTCTGATTGACAGAACTGAAGATATCCCGCTAATGAAAGTTCTTGAGGAGGTTCTGACAACATCTGACATTGGTCTTGATATCAGAAGGTCGGAAAAGACGGGAGAACCTGAACTTATTTCTGACAGGATATTCATTGACTCTCTACTCGTATCTGACATCATAAAAAAAATACCTTCCGGGTCACCTGTAATAACTTATATGGTAAACAGTTTTTCCTTGGGTGACAAAACAACACCCTATTCATTTGCTTCTGCTCTTCCTTCCTCTTTATTTCCGATGATTGATACAAATGGGATTATTATTAACAGATGGCTGGCCGATGATCTGCATGCTAAAACAGGCGACACACTGCTCTTAAGCTGGTACGATTCCGGATATGGCAATCTTCTCGAAGAGAAGAAAAGGGAATTTTATGTAATTGATATACTAGATAATGACAGCAGATATTCGGATCCTCTTCTTATGCCTGATTTTCCCGGTATTTCGGGCAGAACAACATGTTCCGGATGGGATGCCGGTGTACCCATAATTCTTGATATGATAAGAGAAAAGGATGAAGAATACTGGAATAGTTACAGAGGCACACCAAAAGCTTTTATAAGCTATGAGACAGGGAGGTTGATCTGGAGTAATAACTTTGGCTCTGCTACTGCAATAAGATTTCCCCCATCATTGTCAATATTCGATATATCCTCGAAACTTGATGGATCAATAAATCCATTAATTGCCGGATTCCGGATCATTGATATAAGAAATTCATCAGAGCAGGCAGCTGATGAGAGCGTTAATTTCAGTTCTCTTTTTCTTAGTCTGGGCTTTTTCATTATCCTTTCCTGTTTGATTCTCTTTTCACTGTCAATTTCCCTTTTATTTGATTCCAGAAAAGATTATGTAAGGATATTGTATTCGCTGGGTTTTAAGAATAGCCTTGTAAAACGGTTGTTGTGCATTGAGACTGCCAGTTTTTCACTACTTGGTGCCATACCGGGTGCTATACTTGGCTATTTTGTTAATATTTTGGTAATAAAAGCATTAAACTCAGTGTGGCGTGGAGCAGTTCAAACAGATGCACTCTCCATGCAATTCAGCCTTACCCCTGTTTTGTACGGATTCCTGATCACTGTCTTTTTATCAGCATGTATTATTTATGTCAAGACTAACAGTTATATAAAAAAACTCCACAGAACAGGTAAGGCTGAGCTTAAAAAACAATCAAAAACAAAAAACTTTATATGGATTGTTATTACTATTATACTTTCTATTACTTCCGTTATTTTATCAAGAACACTGCAGGACTTTACAATACAGCTATCCTTTATTGGAGGATTATTGTTTTTTGCAGCAATGGTTCTGATATTAAGACATTATTATATAAGTGATTTCAGTAAATCACCCCGGGCATGGAATACAAGACAAAAGTTATCAAAGCAATTTTATTTATTCCATCCTGCTCAGGCGATAGCACCTGTCATCTTTATTGCTGCAGGCATATTTGCTGTAATTATAACAGGTGCCAACAGACAGGTCTTAAGTGACAAAATGTTTCTCCCTTCAGGTGGTACCGGAGCTTATCAACTATGGGCCGAATCAGCTCTTCCTGTAAAGGAGGACCTTAATAGCCGGACCGGCCGTAAAAAATTTGGTCTGGATGAACAAAACCTAAGCGATCTGGTTTTTGTTCAGTGTCCAAGATTGTCTGGTGATGATGCCAGTTGTCTGAACCTGAATTATATTACCACTCCACCAATACTGGGAGTTGATAATAATGCCTTTATCAGGAAAGGGTCGTTTTCATTTGCTTCCAGAATAAAATTGGATAAAGTAATAAATCCCTGGTCACTTCTTAATGAAGATCCCGGAGAGAATATTATCTATGGTATTGCCGATCAGACCGTATTGCAATGGGGTCTGAAAGTCACTGCAGGTGACACTCTGGTTTTCAGGACTGAGAATGGACAATCTCTTAATATTGTTATATGTGCCGGATTGAAATCATCTGTATTCCAGGGTTATCTGTTGATAGGAAAAGAGAAATTCGAGGAGTATTTTCCCTCTGTTTCGGGTAATTCGGTCTTCCTTATTGATGGAAAGCCACAAATGAGTGAATTTTATATCAATACATTAAATGAACGATTAACTGAATATGGCTTTTCAAGCCTTGAAGCCGGCAAAAAGCTAGCCTCATTTTTTGTTGTAACAAATACTTATCTTAATGTATTTGTTGTCTTTGGGGCTTTTGGAATGGTACTGGGTGTTGTAGGACTTGGGTTTGTCCTTATTCTAAATTACAACAGGAGGAAACGCGAGTTTGCACTTTTATCGGCAGTTGGTTTCACTCAGAGAATCATCAGAAAACTTATTATTAACGATCAGATTATAATTCTTTTATGGGGTGTCTTAACCGGAACATCTTCCGGATTCATTGCTACATTACCATCACTGATAAGTGGGAATGCCATGCCATGGAAAAATATTTACATAATGATTTTCTCTATTATAATCATTGGAACATTGGCACTTTGGATATCAGTCAGGAGTCTCAATACACATACTCTGATATCACAACTGAGAAGAGAATAATCTTACCCGCCTGATCGAACAGTGAGACCAAGATCTGTCTGAGGTTTATGAGAAAGATTTAAAGATTCTATAATTATATTTGCAGCTCCCAGAGCTGTTGCATTGACTACCTCTGATTTA
The DNA here is from genome assembly GCA_012729475.1 of Bacteroidota bacterium. GTDB lineage: Bacteria > Bacteroidota > Bacteroidia > Bacteroidales > VadinHA17 > LD21. The sequence continues at coordinate 22,173 of JAAYDB010000117.1, read as the reverse complement.
AACACACTTTTCATAGGATATGCATCTGATAGCAGTTTCAGGAAAAGCCTGTTTTTTGAAAAGCCTCCTGTAATATATATGTTCTCTATATCATCATCAGAAGGAATTACCAGATCTAAAGCTTCGATTGTAAGTTGAGTGAGTTCAACCATTAACTGATGATAACCTTCTTTAAACGAATTGAATGAAAAAAAGTCTAATTCTTGTTTCAGTTCTTTTGAATATGGACGCGTATCAAAATAGAAACGCTTATTCCTGGCCCTTTTTTCACATATTTCAATAAGACTTTTATCCGGCTTTATTTTCTGATAATATGCAGGTGCTGTTTTAAAATGCTTATTCAGCATCCTGAGTGCTGTTTCGTGCAGATGACCAAGGAAAAGTCGTGAAGATTTAAGAGCTTGTTTATTTATACTCAAATAACACAGACAGTCGTGATCAAGTTGTTCAGTTGTAAGTGCCTCTGAATTAAATGGATTCATGTTGATACACCATGTCCCAGTAGACATAAGGATAAATTTCCCGGAGCTGTTCTTAAAATAAGGGACCAGAGATGCTGAACTGTCGTGTATACCTATACCTGTTTTAATTTTGCGGCCATCAATAATAATATCAGTATTAGTATTAATATCAACAGGATCAGGCAAACTGAACCCTTCCTCGCTGATCCATTTGTGATATTTCATTTCATCAAAATCCCACAAAGCTGTATGGCAGCCTATTGAAGTATGTTCTGAATAAATGTCCCCGGTAAGCAGATAAGAACAATATTGTGGAAAATGCAGAATAAACTTAACCTGTCTGAAAATTTCCGGTTTTGAGTATTTAAACCATAGCATTTGCATACCTGAATTAAGCATGCCAAGGGCAGGAGAAGCTGTTCTCCTACAGAATTCATCCTGTCCTCCATATTTTTTATAAATTTTTTCAGGGATTTTTTCATCAATCGGTTTAAGATAATTATATACAGGCGTCAGTCTTTTACCGTATTTATCCAGATAAACAAGAGTAGCACCATAGGTGGTAAAATTTATTGCTGTCAGTTCATAGTGATCGGATTTTGCAAGTGAGTTTACAGAATCCTTAATCCAATTTTCAATGAGTTCAATATCATCACATTCAAATCCGTCTTCATCTTTTATCTCCGGGATTTTTTTTTCATTTTCGTAAACAGGTTTAAGTTCGTGATTAAACAGAATAATTTTTTTATTAGTCTTGCCTATATCATAAACTGCTATAACCTTTTCTTTCATATACCATTAATGTTAAAGAAATGTCTTCTTTTACTATACTAAATGGAATTAACCACGGAGCCAAGCTCAGTCCCCATATCCAGCAACAAAACGCCTGGAATTTTATAAATACCAGTTATATTTATCTTTTAAGGAGAACATTTTTTTCATATTTAACTATTTCATCTATATAACCCTGACCAGTTGGAACTTTATTTTTCATGCAATAGTAATCATACACTGCGCCAAAAGGTTTGGATTTGAGTAATTCCAGAGTAGCCAGTCTTTCAAAATTCCTTTCTTTTTCTTCATAGCCCAGCAGCAATTTATTTGGTTCAAGAAGTGCAAAAAGGAAAGCCATCTGAACTGATCTGATACCAACAACATATGCTCCTATTCTGTTAAGGCTGGCATCAAAATAATCGAGACCAATATTTACTCTGTCAAGCACTTTCGAGCGAACAATTTCATGAGCTATCAGGAGTATCTCGTCATTAAATGTTGCTATATGATCACTGTCCCATCTTACTCCTCTGGTCATATGAAGTAGTATCTCATCAGCAAATTGCAGTATGGCTGATATCTTATCTCCTATTTGTTCAGTTGGATGAAAATGACCATTATCAAGCGTGATAAGTGTGTTATTTTTTAAAGCATAACCTAAATAAAAATCATGAGAACCAACTACCATGGCTTCCGAACCTATTCCGAAGAGTTTGCTTTCGACTGAATCCTTCAGATATTTTTTTGGATATTTTAAAGATAGTATTTCATCAAGTGATTTCTTTAATATTTTCCGGAAGCCGTATCTGTCTATAGGAGTATCTTTCATGCCGTCAGGTATCCAAATATTATGGATAGTGGGGGTACCCAGTTGTTTTCCCATTTCAGCTCCGATTGCCCGGCATCTTTTTACATGTTCTATCCAGAATTTCCTGATCTCAGGATCCTTACTTGCCAGTGTAAACCCGTTATCGGCCAGAGGGTGTGAGAAACAGGTACAATTAAAGTCTATTCCCATCTTCCGCTTTTTTGCCCAGTCAATCCATCCCTGAAAATGCTTTAGTTCAATCTTGTCGCGATCGACAAATTTATCTCCGAACTCACCATAACTCGCATGTAGATTAAGCCTTTGTTTTCCCGGAACAAGCGACATAACCTTTTCAAGATCCGCTCTCATCTGAGCAATGGTTTTAGCTTTACCCGGGAAATTTCCCGTTGCCTGAATGCCTCCTCCTCCAAGTTCCGCACCTTCTTTTTCAAATCCGCCAACATCATCTGTCTGCCAGCAGTGCATACTGATCACAATTTTATCAAGTTCCGTTATCACTGCATCAGTATCAACACCCATTTCTGCATACTGAGCTTTCGCAATCTGATATGCCTTTTCAATAGTTACTTTTTCCATCTCATTGTATTTTATTGATTACCAATTTTTCTTGTCAGGGACTGATATTTCCGCTTGTTTGTTTTGTATCTTCCATTTACGAAAAAACAGGTCTTGCAACCGTATCTGGTAAGTTCTTACATATAATTAATGTGCTTCCACTAATAACATATCAGCCCAGTTTCACAACGAATGTTGAAAGAATAAGGATGACAATCCCAACAATAAGCACTACAATTGTTTTTGTCCTCACTCCTTTCCATTCCTTCAATATTATACCCCATATATTACTGATTGCAATATTCAGAGCCATAAGAATACTCCATCCAAAAACAGCCATGCCGGGAGGTAGTTTACTGGAACCCATTCCAAAAAAATGAAATTGCAGGAACCATAAAAGTCCTGCAAGGAAAGTAAAGAACAGGTTATTCATAAAAAGATTGCCTGAAACTGTAAAATAGTCTTTGTATGTTTTATTCTTAATATTCAGAAACCCGCAATAGATTAGGTTGGTGATAAATCCACCGAGTAAGATGAATATCAGGGAAGGATTTTTCTGAAAGAGAGGGTTTGTTCCATGTGCAAGAGCAACCTCTTCAATAGGTTTCGCGGCTTCATACCCAAAATTCATACATGCACTCATTATTCCGGCAAAAATTGCAATAAGAATACCTTTCTTCAGAGCAAAATCCTTAACAGCAGCTTTTTTCTCTTCTTCCGACATTTCTTTGCTCTTCAGAGAACCAGCATAGCCTATTATGATTATACCTGCTACGGTAATTGCAACACCTATAACCATAAGTATTCCGCTTGTTGTGGAAAAGAGATTGTCTCCTGCAATTATTGGTGGTAAGAGAGTCCCAAATGCTGCACACAGACCAAGAGCTATGCTTTGTCCAAGAGCTACTCCCAGATATCTGAGACTCAGGCCAAAAGTGAGTCCGCCAAAGCCCCACAGGCTACCAAAAAACATAGCCATTAGTTTTGCTGACGATGGCGATTCCCTGATAACAGGTATTAATTCTCCCTGAGGTATAAATATAAGAGCAAAGAGCCAGGGGATTATTATCCAGGCAAATACACCCTGACTGATCCAGTATGATTCCCATGCCCATGATTTAACCTTTTTAAAAGGAACATAAAAACTGGCAGCCCCTATGCTGCCAATAGCTATTAGTAAAATGCCTGCAATCGGATTCATTTATACAATTTTACGATTAGGTAACTGCAATTTATAAACTTTAGCATTTACAAAAGCATTTATCATGTACTTTTATCCTTTTGTTTTTAATAATCTTGAATAAGATTTTGCCAATGAAATTTAATTATTCTAATTATGAAACCTCTATGTCTCTCATTGCTTGTTTTGTTTATCCTTATGCCAGGCAGCTTATTATTCCAGGATATCTTACTTACTGATCTTAGCTGCGAGCATAAAGTGAACCCGGGTGGACTACTTATGGAAAGAGGTTCCGGAGAATATATTTATGAATTCATGGAACAATAATACCGGTATTTAAAAATGATTACAGGAAATTATCCGGGCGAATTTGCCGCCTTGCTGACAGCTGTTTTCTGGACTGTCACTGCTATTGCTTTCGAATCTGCCAGCCGCAGACTGGGTTCATTACAGGTAAATCTATTGCGGCTGATAATTGGTTTTATATTTTTAAGCATTTACACCCTTATCCGAAGACACTATTTTCTTCCTCTTGATGCCAGTCCTGAAAATTGGATATGGTTAACCCTTTCAGGTCTGGTTGGCTTTGTCTTTGGAGACCTGTTTTTGTTTAAATCTTATACAATTATAGGATCAAGATTTGCCATGCTGATAATGACACTGGTACCTCCTATAACAGCATTCTTTAGCTGGATAATTCTTGGTGAACGACTTAAACTACTTCATTATGCAGGAATGCTACTTACTTTTACCGGCATATTTATCGCTATTTTTAACAGAAACGGCAGTGGTGAAAAGCTGTCTCTTAAACTTAAACCACTTGGTATATTATATGCTTTCGGGGGTGCTGTGGGACAGGCTTTGGGACTGGTGTTGAGTAAATTCGGAATGGCTGATTATGATCCTTTTGCTGCAACCCAGATAAGAATACTGGCAGGTATTGCAGGATTTGGAGTACTCATCTCAATAATGGGAAGATGGAACAGAATTATGACATCTCTTATAGATGTCCGGGGAATGAAATCACTTACTCTGGGAGCTTTTTTCGGGCCTTTTCTTGGAGTTTCATTCTCTCTTGTGGCAGTTAAGTATACACATGCAGGAATTGCTTCAACGATAATGGCTCTCGTTCCTATCATGATAATATTACCAGCAGTGGTTTTTTATAAGGAAAAGGTTACATTGCCCGAAATAGCAGGCGCATTCATCAGTGTAGCAGGAGTGGCATTGCTATTTATATAAAATCAAAAACCAATGAATTCGGATCAATTAAGAGAAATAATTCCTGTCATCGAACTTAAATTTTCTGCTTCCAGAGCTGGTGGTCCTGGTGGTCAGAACATTAACAAAGTGAATACTAAGGTGGAACTTAGATTCAATGTCATAAAATCTCCTTCACTGTCAGATACAGAAAAAGATCAGATAATGAAGAAGCTTGTAACAAGAATAAATAATGAAGGTGTTTTGATTATTACTGCCCGGTCGGAAAGAACACAACTAATGAATAAGAAAAAGGCAGAAAACAAATTTTACAGACTTATTGCCAAAGCCCTTACAATATACCCTGAAAGGAAATCAACCACTCCTACTAAGAGCTCAAAAATCAAAAGAGTGGAAGGAAAAAAATTACATGGACAAATTAAAAAACTAAGAAAAAAAACCGATTTAGATCAGGAATAGTAACTAACTGTTAAAAAAAAGAGTTGACTGTTAATATTTCTGATGCTCAGGTGATACAACGTATTTGCAGATTATATATTTTCGCACCGATTTATAATTAATGTAATTACTAATTAAAAACTATCAATCTTTAAAAAACAAACGATGATTTATCTCATCACCCGCTATGAACGCTAACATAAATGAGGGTCCGGCACTCCACTGTGAGAGTCGCCTCGTGGGTTGTTCTTCTGATGAAGAACCTGGCGCGAAAACCATGTTTTTTTCGCAAAACGAAATCCCAATAAAGTTAGTTAGCACTCGAAGTTCCGCGTTTATCCAACGCTACTTCCCCCTAACAACTCTTGATTCCTGGAATGATTGGAAATGGCAGCTTAGAAACTCTATCACAAGTATTGATGAGCTAAAGAAATTCATAAAGCTGTCACAAAAAGAGATCATGGCTATAAACAACCTGAAAGGTCGTTTACCTATGAGGATAACACCATATTTTGCCTCACTTATTTACAGGACAGGTTACTCCCATCCACTACGCAGAAATGTTATACCTGTTGTTGAGGAATTATTACAGAATCAAAATGAACAATCAGATCCTTTACACGAAAAAGCTTTTTCTCCTGTAAAAGGTATTGTTCACAGATATCCTGACAGGGTTCTTTTTACCGTAACTCAGGTATGCTCAAATTATTGCCGGTATTGTACACGTTCACATTCTGTAGGCAAACTTGATAAGCTGGGAAGAAATGATTACGAAAAAGCTTTTGCTTATATCGAATCGCATAAAGAAATAAGAGATGTTCTTGTTAGTGGAGGTGATCCTCTTACTCTTAATGATGAGATGCTTGAGTATATATTATCCAATATAAGGGCAATAAAGCATGTTGAGATAATCCGTATAGGTACAAGAATACCGGTAGTTATGCCCATGAGAATAACGGACAATCTGGTAAACATCCTCAGGAAGTACCACCCTCTCTACCTGAGTCTGCATTTCTCCCATCCTGAAGAAATAACAGAAGAGTGTGCTGCAGCCTGTAATAAACTGGCAGATAATGGATTTCCTCTTGGAAGCCAGACAGTCCTTCTGAAAGGCATTAATGATAATATTTCTGTAATGAAAGAGTTGATGCATAAGTTATTAATGATAAGAGTAAGGCCATATTACCTGTATCAGTGTGACCTCATTCCCGGTTCATCTCATTTCAGGACTACAGTTCGCAAAGGCCTTGAGATTATCAAAGGACTGAGAGGTTTTACAAGTGGTTATGCAGTTCCTACTTTTGTTGTTGATGCTCCTGGTGGCGGTGGCAAGATACCTCTGTTACCTGATTATATTATAGAACATACTAAAGAAAAGATAGTCCTGAGGAACTATAAAGGGGTCTTATGTGAATACCCTGAAAAATAATAATCTCAATGAAGATAGGATTAACTTATGACCTTCGGTCATGGTATCTTGACCGTGGGTTTTCCCAGGAGGAAACTGCTGAATTCGATAAGCAGGAGACTATCGATGCAATAAATGATGCTCTTATTACTATGGGCTTCGAAACAGAAGCTGTGGGTAATTGTTTTCAGCTCATTGAAGCACTGGCAGTGGGAAAACGATGGGATCTGGTGTTTAATATAGCAGAAGGGTTGTATGGAGACGGAAGAGAGTCAGTAATACCTTCAATACTTGATCAATACAGGATTCCCTATGTGTTCAGCGGACCGGTAATTCTTGGAGTATCACTTAATAAATATCTGACCAGACTCATTGTGTCTGCATCAGGAGTGCCAGTAAGTCCCGGCATGCTGATAACAGGAATAGAAGACATTGATAAATGCCAACTTGAATATCCTCTTTTTATTAAACCTGTTTCAGAAGGGACAGGAAAGGGAATAAGCGATCATAACTTATTAAATACCAAAGCGCAACTTAGAGAAATGGCTGATTATATTATTAATGTGTATAAGCAACCTGCCCTTGTTGAAGAGTATCTGCCCGGAAGAGAATTCACAGTTGGTATTACAGGTACAGGAAAAGAAGCCTCTGCTGTAGGTGGTATGGAAATATTTTGTAAAGATAATAAGCCCTATTCAGTGGAAGTTAAGGAGAATTATCAGGATTACTGTGCTTATCTTCCACTTGATGAAGATTTATATAATAAATGTAAAAATGTCGCACTCCGTGCATGGAGTGCACTCGGAGCAGCTGATGCCGGAAGGGTTGACCTTAAAACCGACAGAAATGGTAATATTTGCTTTATTGAAGTTAATCCTCTTGCAGGACTTCATCCTGTTCATTCAGATCTTCCCATTTTATCTAAAATGAATGGAACAGATTACCAGGCACTGATAGAAATGATCATGCGATCATGCATGAACAGACATAATCTAACGTATGACAGAGAAAAAGTGTTTTGTTATATATAATAAGCCGGGAAGGAATGCTCTGGCAGACGAGCTTGATGTACTAAATCAGGCAGATGAGATAAAAAAAGCACTGGGTAGTCTGGGAATTACAACTTACACAAAGGCAATTACCGGTGATTTTATGAATGAAATAGAGTCATTAGCTTCCGAAAAACCTGATTTCGTATTTAATCTGGTTGAATCAATTAATAATAAGGGGGAATTGTGCTATTTTATTCCGGCACTCCTTAATATGCATTCTATCCCCTATTCCGGCAATACTGTTGAAGCTTTGTTTATAACAACAAGTAAAATACTCACAGGTAAGTTTCTTAGAAGAGCCGGAATACAGACTCCTGAATCATATTCACCGTCCCAATATGAAAAATTAAAGACAGGTAAAAGATATATCATTAAGCCTGTTTGGGAAGACGGATCTTCAGGAATAACTCAGGATTCTGTTTTTACATGGTCACAAGGAAATATAAAGCGCTTACAGGATTTTGATGACAGTCACTGGCTAATAGAGGAATATATTGATGGCCGTGAGTTTAATATAAGTGTATTGGCAGGTGAAAAAGGACCGGAAGTATTACCTCTTGCAGAAATAGTATTTCAGAATTTTGGAGAGGATATGCCCCGAATAGTGGATTTCAAAGCTAAATGGATTGAGGACTCTTTTGAATATAAAAATACTGTTCGCTGTTTCCCTGATAATGATATAGCTCCTGAACTTATGAAAAAAATATATACAATGGCACTTGAATGCTGGAGTATTTTTGGGCTGAAAGGATATGCACGTATAGATATGAGAGTTGATAACAATGATATTCCTTATGTTATTGAAGTTAATGCAAATCCCTGTATCTCTCCCGACAGTGGGTTTATTGCTGCATCAAAAAAAGCAGGGCTGGAATATACTGATCTGGTAAAGAGGATTATTAACGATATGAATAGCTGATTTATGACTATGGAGATAACCCGGGGTATTGACAAAGATGATCTTAATGAAATAGAGGAAATATTGAGATCAAGCGGATTCTTTTATGAATATGAGATAATAACTGCTTTGGAGATAGCTGTAGAAACAATTTCAAAAGGTTCTGAAAAAAGCGGATACCGCTGGATGAAAATCATTGATAATAAAAAACTGGTTGCTTTTGGTAATTATGGCAAAAATGCTTTTTCAACACACTCCTGGGAATTATACTGGATAGCTGTTCATAATAATTCAAGACATAAAAAACTAGGATCAAAACTCCTGCATGCCATTGAAGATGATATTAAAAAATCCGGTGGGAGAATTCTGTGGATTGAAACTTCCGGAAGACCATTGTATGCACCAACTGAAAATTTTTATAAGAAAATGGGCTATACACTGCGGACAAGCCTGAAGGATTTTTACGGTCCTGATGACCCTAAACAGATATATGCAAGATATCTTTAATTTTTATAGTCCAGACAAGCAATTACCGGTATATACTGAATATGCAATTCTGATTATTTTCAATTTCAGTATAAAAGGTTTATTTTGTGCTTCGGTATGAATGTAAGAATTGAAAGCAGTTGGAAAGAAAAACTTGCTCCTGAATTTAAGAAGGAATATTTTATCAGACTGACAGATTTTGTCAGACAGGAATACAAGACCAATATTATTTATCCTCCGGCCGGATTGATTTTTAATTCCTTTGAACTGTGTCCGTTTGACAGTGTGAGAGCTGTTATAATAGGCCAGGATCCTTATCACGGTGCAGGTCAGGCCCATGGATTGTGTTTCTCAGTCAGGGATGGAGTTGATTATCCCCCAAGTCTTATAAATATCTTCCGGGAAATTGAATCAGATATGGGTTACAAGCCATTCCCTTCAGGCAATTTAGCCAGATGGGCTTCACAGGGTGTGTTGCTATTAAATGCCACACTAACTGTCAGGGCTCATAATCCGGGTTCTCATCAAAGGAAGGGCTGGGAAGAATTTACGGATTCTGTCATTAATGCACTTAACAAAGAAAGAGAAAATATTGCTTTTTTTCTCTGGGGTGCTTATGCACAGAAGAAAGGATCATCAATAGACAGAACAAAGCATCTGGTTCTGGAATCTGTGCACCCATCACCACTCTCAGCATCTCGTGGCTTCTTTGGAAATAAACATTTCAGCAGATGTAATGAGTACCTTCTGAAATATGGGCTAAAACAAATAGACTGGAGATGAGAACATCTGAATATCTTATTTTAATTATTCTGGTACGGGAATAATAATATAGACAAAGACAACGCTATTTCAGCACCAGAGCTTCTTCAGGGATCACATTATGAATCATAAGTGTTCTGTTGGTCATGTTGGAAATATATACCTCGTATGTGATTCTCATCCGTCCCTTATAGTCCATATAAGTACTGTTTACTGTACCTGTAGTAAACAGCTCCCCGTCTATTTCAGCAATTATCTCAGCTTTTGAAAAAGCTATATTTACACGCTGATAATCCGATACATTACCGGGATTAATAGTACCCAGTTTTTTTATATTGCCTGTTGTATCACGAACTCCTGCGGTATTTATTACAACATTTGTAAATATCTCTTCCGTCTGCATATTACGGACTCTTACATCTGTTGGCCCTTCCGGTTCAAATTCAGTTTTTTTGCAGGCAGTCAGTAAATAAAGAAACACCATCAGAACAAGTAAATATTTTTTCATTAAGGAGTATTATTAAATATCAATTTCAAACCGGAATGAAAGATAACAAATCTGATCCAGATGGTTCAAATAATTTCCATACTATTTGAAGGAATCCAGCCCTTATTACCATCGGACAAACGAATTTCGAACCATTCACCCACTTCATCCTCAATCATAACTTTTGTACCTTCATGCAATACAAACAGGTCGGTTCCGCTGTCATCAGGAGAACTTTTTCCATTCACCTGCGGTTCAAAAATAATAGCTTCACGAGGTTTTGTTACAAGATTTCTGTTACGTACAGATAAAGACAGTGTTGAAAAGGAAATAATGAATAATGCAAGTGCCAACCAGAAAGCAGCTACTTTAATATTATACTTTGAAGTAAAGAAATATACTGAGAGAAACAAAAGGGAAAGAATAAATGCTGAAAGGCTTATTTTTGCCCAACTGTTTGTTGAGCGGGCAAGAGCCAGAAAATCATACCATCTGATGAAGAACAGTACAGGTATCTCCTCAAAACGATCCATCACCAATGTTCTGGCAATCTGTAAATTATAGTTTATATCTTCATCTCCTGGTTTACGTAAACGGGCTCTTTCATAAAACAGAACGGCTGATGGGATGTCGTTCATTTTGAAGTAAGTGTTTCCTATGTTATACATAAGCTCTGCCGAACTGTAACCTGTATTATACAGATCAAGCCAAGCTTGCAGAGCTTCCTCGTAGTTTCCTGCAGAATACAAGTTTGTCCCTTCTCTGAATTTTTCACCTGGCAATGACTGTGAAAACGAATTCACATTAGAAGTAAGGATACTTAGTAATAATAATAATATTTTAAAGACTGTAAGTTTCATGCCTTATCCTATTGAATTTTCTATGGTTCGAATAAACTGTGAAGCTCCTTCATATAGCTCTGAAGGTTTTATTTCTGTGGCTGATGGAGCATAACGGGCATATTCGCAGGTATCCAGGATCTTTGTGAGCTTCTCTATTGTTTCCCCGGAAATTCTTTTTTCATTTAGTATATCTGTAACATTATTTCTAGTCAGGTTTGAAACAGGAATGTTCAGTTTATCCCCCAGATAACCCCATAGGGCCTTGAGTATTTCTTCATGAAACCTGTCCATTTCATTATTTTTCAGACATATTGATGCTTCACGTAACCTCCTGACAGCAATCCTGCCGGCTTTACGATTTCTGACGGCAACGATATCAGCATTTCGCCTGACATGCTCGCGTCTGACAAAAAGAACAGCAAAAAAAGCAAGCAGGGAAATCAGATAAATGCTGTAAAAAGACCGGTTTGTTATAATAATACCGGAAGATCGTTTTAGTTTGCCAGGTTTCTGTTTAATAAAGCGGATATCTTTTCCAACATATTTAACATCTTCTCCTGACATACCACCATAAACAGTTATTCCCGATGAGTTGTCATCTAATCCTTTCCTTGCATAAAAAGTCATTTCACTTGTTCTCAGCTTTTCATATCTGCCGGTTGAAGGGTTGAAATAGGAATATGTTACAGATGGAATGGTATATTCACCGTAGTGACGTGGAATAAGCAGGAACTCAAATGTCCTTTGCCCTGTCATTCCATTGATGGTGCTTTTAATATTGTCTGTTATTTTAGGGTCATATACTTCAAGGTCAGGAGATAATTTCAGATCAGGCGCTTCAGCCAGCTTAAGGTTACCGTTACCCGAAACAGTTATTTTGTATTCAACAGCATCGTTAACATTAACAGAGTCGGCCTCCAGTGATGCCTTAATGGATAAATTGCCTACAACTCCTGAGAAATTTTCAGGTTTACTTCCCGGAAGTGGTTTCACCCTGATATTTACAGCCCGGCTGGTAACGGATCTTGGAATATTCTGATAAGAAGAGAAGAAATCCCCGAAGAACGGATCACTGTTTCCTGTTCTTTGCTGTACCAGTGCTGTTAACTGCATAGGATCAATAGTAATATCACCACTTATCTGTGGATAGAGCAGAAATCTCTGGATCACCCCTGTACCGTAGATGGTTCCGTTTACATTTTCCTGTTTAAGGGAATTAAGAGGAGGTGTTTCAATATCCGTTTTAAGAAAACCCGTAAAAGACGGATATTTGATTTCATTAATTCCGGACAGATTTATTCTGGTATAAATTTTAGCGGTTGCAACTACAGGTTCGCCAACATAAACTTCCCTCCTGTTAATAATAAGGTCAAGGAAAAGGTCTCCTCTGACATTACTATTCCCTGTAGGCTCATTCTGTGACTGCTCCGTATCGGATTGATTTCCGGGAGAAGGCATATTGCCTCCAATTACTTCTATATATACGGAATCAGAATAATATGTTTCATTCTTCAAAGTAAAACTAGCAGGTTCCAGAACAAATTTTCCCTCTTCCACGGCTTGCAGATAATAAACATAAGAATAAGCTGAATGTCTTGTCATTTTCCCATTAATTATCTGAGTGCTTGAACTGAAAGATGTCTGAGGGCCAATGAGTTTATGGAATCCGTCAAAAGAAGGGGCTGTAAACTGACCTCCGCCGGAATTGACAGTCCACGAAACAGTGAATTGCTGACCGGCTTCAACAACTGACGGATATTCAGCTTCAACAGTAATATCCTGAGCGAATAAGGGAAGTGATAGAATGAGAAATAAAAAATATGTAAGTAGTCTCTTCATCTGTAAAAAATTGAGTAATAAAGGCTGCTCAGCTTGTTCCACCTTATTATAACTCTATGTATATTAAGGAATAATGATCTCATCACCAGTTTTTAATTGTTTGCACTCTTGTTTTTTCTGCTTTCTCACGTTTAACTTTTTCCTGTACATCTTTTTCTTCGTTTTCCAGAGCTTTCAATATTCTTTCTGCATCTTCCTTTGATATTGTCTGCCGGTTTTCTCCATCCTCCTCTTGTTTTTCATCCTGTCTGTTGTTATCTTCTCTCTCTTGTTCTTTATTTTGTTGTTGACCATCATCTTTATTATTATCCTGTTGTTGTTGTTGTTGCTGCTCCTGTTGACGAAGTTTGTCCTGAGCATAAGCCAGGTTATATTTTGCCTGTACATTTTGAGGATCAAGCTTAAGTGATTCCTTATAAGCTTCAATACTCTCTTTTACTTTCTCATTCATTAGAAGTGAGTTACCCAGGTTATACATACTTTCAGCTTTCTTCTTGTTATCCTCGCTCATCCGATAGTGTTCCATAAAATGGTTACCGGCATCCTCAAATTTATCCTGCTTATATAAGGCGTCACCTGCATTGAAAACAGCTTTCTCCGATTCTTTATTGTTACTCAGGGCTCTTCTGTAATATATTTCTGCTTCGGAGAATTTCTCGTTTTTGAATTCTCTGTTTCCCTGTCTTATAAATTTCCTGTCACTCTGCCCAAACAACTGAGTCGAAAGAAAAGATAAGAAACAGGTAACCAATATAATGGCAAATTTGGCTTTTTTTATTGCTGTATTCATATTATCCATTATGCCTGTTCTAATTAAATTTTGACTTTAAATAATTTTATACCGGATAGTTTTCTGTTCTTTCTGTCCATTATAAGGAAGTCGGTAAGAAGAAATAAAAGAGCTATTATTGTGAATATCTGGAACTGATCATTATATTCTGTATACATAGTACTTTCAATTTCCTCCTGTTTCATTTTTCGTATCTCTCCGAATATTTGCTCAAGCCCTATATTTGAACTGCTGGCTCTGACATAACTGCCTCCCGTAGCAGCAGCTATTTGCTTCAGTATATCTTCATCCAGTCGGGTGATGACAGTATTTCCCTCCCGGTCGGTGAGGTAGTTCATAGTTCTGCCTGTCATCAGTGGCACTGGTACCCCTTCCACTGATCCTATACCTATAGTGTGAATAATTATTCCTGCTTTTTCTGCGTCCTTTGATCTGGAGAGGGGATCATCTTCATGATTTTCTCCGTCAGTAATTATTATCATAGCTTTACTCTTATCCTCTCCGGGCGAAAATGATTTCATTCCAAGATCTATTGCAGCCCCTATGGCTGTTCCCTGTTTTGGGACAATATCCGTGTTTATCGTAGAAAGGAACATTTTGGCGGAGATATAATCTGCTGTGATAGGTATTTGGGTGTAAGCATCACCTGCAAAAACGATCAGCCCTATCTTATCATTTTCCAGATTATCAATAAGTCTTGACAAAGCCTGCTTGGCCCTTGTCAGACGGTTAGGCCGTATGTCTTCTGCCAGCATTGAATTGCTAACATCAAGAGCAATAATAACTTCCACCCCATGTCTCTTCACTTCCTCCAGTCTTGCTCCAAACTGAGGACGCGCAAGGATGATAATAAGAGTGGCAAAAGCTATCAGCTGAAAGAAAAATTTCAAATTTGACCTGATAAGGGAGAACTCTGGCATAAGTTTTCTGACCAGAGATATATTTCCGATTCGCCTCAAAGCTCTCTTTTTCCTGGCTTCATTGAGGATCCATAAGATAAGCATCACCGGCAAAAGAAGCAAGAGATACAGAAAATCAGGATTTGCAAATCTGAATAACTGCATAATGTAATAATTAAGTGATGTTTTTATATATAGTATTGCGGATCAATATTTCCAGTGCAATAAGGATAAGAGAAAAAAGGGCAGGTATCAGGTATTTTTCTTCTTTTCTGATAAACTGGTGTACATCAATTTTCGATTTTTCAAGCTGGTCAATTTCATTGTATACCTGTACCAGTTTATTATTATCCGTAGCTCTGAAATATTGTCCGCCTGTTTTTTGTGCAATATCCTGTAATATTCCCTCGTCTATCTCAACAGGAATATCCTGGTATTGAATCCCAAACGGTGTCTGTACAGGATAAGGAGCTGTTCCTATGGAACCTACACCTACAGTATATACTCTTATATCATAAGTTTTTGCTATATCTGCTGCTGTTGACGGAGCTATTTCACCCCGGTTATTGACACCGTCAGTCAGCAGAATAATAACTTTACTAATTGCATCAGAATCCTTAATTCTGTTTATTGCCAGGGCAAGGCCGTTCCCGATAGCAGTTCCGTCCTCTATCATTCCGCTCTGTAACTCTCTCATCAGGTTTATAAGTACTGCATGATCTGTTGTAAGAGGACATTGTGTAAAGCTTTCTCCACTGAACACAACGAGTCCTATTCTGTCATAGGGGCGTCCTGATATAAATTCCGTAGCAACATTTTTGGAAGCTTCCAGTCTGTCAGGTTTAAAATCACGAGCTAACATACTTCCTGAAATATCCATAGCCAGAATTATATCTATGCCTTCTGTTGTAACATTCTGAAATTTGTCTGTTTTTTGAGGGCGGGCAAGTACTATTATAAGTAATCCGATAGCTACAACACGCAGGCTGAAAAGTATGTGTCTGAGATAGTTGCGAAATGTCTTCCCGGTATTAACAAAAGGAAGCAATCCCGGAAGTTGTAGTGAGGAAGAGGTTCTGGACTGTCGTAGTACATAAAAGGCTACCATTAACGGTAGCAGTAATAAAAACCACAGAAAAAGCGGCTGAGCAAAAGTAATGTCTTTCATTCTGCACCCCCTTCCTTGTCTTCTTTCGCGGAAATGACTTCAGTTGCCTTTTCTTCTTCTTCTGTTGTGATCTCAACAAATTTCCAGGCATTCGAGAAATGATTTTCATTATCGGAAGCCTGCGGTTTGTATTTGGCGAATTTCACAAAATCTGAGGCATAAAGAACTGATTCCAGAACTGAATATGATTCATTCTTTTTTAAACCTGATCTATTAAGGGCAGCAAGCGTTTCGGAAGTAGTCATCTCAAGTGCATATATACCATACCGATTCTCAATATATTGACGGACAATTTCTGTAAGACATGAATAATACTTTTTTATATCTCCTTTTTGCCAAATCTCATCTTCCTTAAGTTTCTTTAATTCACGAAAAGCAATCACATGAGCTGGTTCAGTTGGCTTAGGAATAGTTATTTCTTCTTCATCTTTTCTCATGCGCCTGATCAACAGAAAAATACCATATCCCAGCAATCCTGCCAGCACCGCCAGGAGAAGCCATGGCAGTAATTCTCCAATAGTAACAGGAGCTCTGTATGGTCCAACAATATCATATATACTGGCTGTAGTATCAGCCGGAGCAGTATTGAATCTTCTTACCTCAAGCTGGCTGTAATCAGAATAAAAACGTTTCATACCTTTTCCTTCACTGGTTTCGGCGTACACAGGTGGTACCATATAAAAACCGGAATCAAAAGATGTTATCAGGTATTTATTGATTATTCTCAACCTGTCATCCGGGATAGCAGAGGTATCTGAATAAGGTCCGGATATGATTTCAATATTCTTTGTTATTGTGTCACTGAATTGCTGAACATCAAGCTTTGCACCTGAGGGCTGTTCAACCTTTATAGTAAAATATATCTGATCACCCAGATAAATCTCTGTTGAATCAAAAGCAGTGGTGACAGAAATGTCCTGACCATTAAGACCAGTAATAGCATAAATCAGAATGAAGAATATAATAAGTCCTCTCCTGTTCATATTCATCTGCTTTCAAATAATTTTATCAGAGGTTTAACATAATCTTCACCGGTACATATAGAAGTTGAATCAACTCCGCATCTTCTAAAGAGGTTTTTTAGTTCCAGGCTGTGTTCATGCCACCATTTATCATATGTTTCCCTGATGGTTTTGGATGAGGTATCCACCCATTTTTCCATACCGGTTTCTGAATCAACAAAATTAATAAGTCCGATATCAGGCAAAGATGTTTCAAGAGTATCATATACCTTAACAGCTACAATATCATGTTTATTTGAAGCTATACGCAGGGCTTCTTCAAAGCCTGGTGCAATAAAGTCAGAAATAATAAATGCCGTGCAACGTTTTTTTATTGCATTTGTAAGATATCTTAAGGGATCATCAAGGTTTGTAAGACGGCTTTTTGCCTGAAAATCCAAAAGTTCCCGGATAATCCTGAGAATGTGTTTTCTTCCTTTTTGTGGTGGAATAAAGCGTTCAACCTTATCAGAAAAAAAGATGACTCCTATCTTATCGTTGTTGGAAATTGCAGAGAATGACAAAACAGCTGCCACTTCAGTCATAACATCTCTTTTAAAACCTGTTTTTGTTCCGAATATTCCGGATCCGCTTACATCAATCAGCAGCATAACAGTAAGTTCTCTCTCTTCCTCATATATTTTTATATATGGATGATTGAAACGGGCTGTCACATTCCAGTCGATATTCCGTATATCATCTCCATACTGGTATTCACGTACTTCACTGAAAGCCATTCCCCTGCCCTTAAAAGCACTATGATATTCCCCGGCAAAAATATGTCTGGTCAGTCCTTTTGTTTTTATTTCTATCTTACGTACCTTCTTTATTAAGTCAGCAGTTTCCATTCAGAGATTATTAAGGGACTTCAACAACATTTAATATTTCAGTTATTATCTTATCCTGGTTTATATTCTCTGCTTCGGCTTCATACGTCAGTCCTATCCTGTGTCTCATTACATCAGGGCATACAGCTCTTACATCTTCCGGTATTACGTAGCCTCTCCGCCGGATAAAGGCGTAAGCTTTGGCTGCCAGAGAAAGGTATATAGATGCCCTGGGAGATGCACCATAAGATATCATGTTAGAGAAAGCAGGCAACCCGTATTTATCGGGTTCGCGACTTGCGAACACTATACTAAGAATATAGTTTTCAATTTTTTCATCCATATAAACTTCCCGGACGACTTCCCGGGCTCTTAAAATATCGTTTGGTTTAAGAACGGTACCCGTTTTAGGGAAATCTTTTGCCAGGTTCTCCCTGATAATTAACCTTTCTTCTTCAAGAGAAGGATAATCAATAATCACTTTCATCATAAACCTGTCAACCTGTGCCTCAGGGAGTGGATAAGTACCTTCCTGTTCAATAGGATTTTGAGTGGCCAGTACAAGAAAAGGAGCCTCCAGATAAAAAGTCGATTCCCCAATAGTAATCTGCCGCTCCTGCATCGCTTCCAAAAGAGCACTTTGTACTTTCGCCGGTGAACGGTTTATTTCATCAGCAAGAATAAAATTAGCAAATACAGGTCCCTTTTTGACAATGAATTCTTCTTTTTTCTGGCTATAGATCATCGTTCCAATAAGATCTGCAGGAAGAAGATCGGGAGTGAACTGTATCCTGCTGAATTTTGAATCAATGATAGCAGCAAGAGATTTTATTGCAAGGGTTTTAGCCAGGCCCGGAACCCCTTCAAGTAGAAGGTGGCCGTCAGCCAGTAACCCGATCAGAAGACTGTCCGTTAAATGTTTCTGCCCGATAATGACTTTATTCATCTCCATCCTGATGATATCAATAAAGGCACTCTCTTTTTCAATTTTTTCATTTAACAACCTGATATCGGAAGTATGCTCCATAGTATAAAGTTTTAAGGTGCAAAATTAACAAAATGAGTACAGCAAATACAATATTCCTCCTTAAGTGAATACCTGGTACAAAAGAACAAGGACAATTAATAAGGAGGTGTTAATGATTGTTAAATTAGTGTTAAAAAGACTCCACAGATAATGGATTTCCGGCTATTCCTGAATATGCAGAGCTTCTGTGAGCAAGAATAAGGATCAATGGCATAAAAGCAGTATTAAAACCCTGTGAGAAAAATACCTGGATAAGCAAGGCCGTCATGCAGAGAAAGAACACCGCTCTGAAACAGAAATACCATTTTTTATTCATAACGACAGCCATAAGGCAGAATACAATAAAAGGACTAAGCCATATTATATTAAGGTTCCATTTTAACTGGGAATGGTCAGTAAAGAAATTAGCAAAGATCATCAACAAGGCAAGAAGTGAAAAGAAGGAGAAGAGTAGTATGTCGGCTGCTTTTACAACTGTCCTGTTTCTTACAACTCCATAAAACAGAAAGATTACTATAGTAAGCACAGATAAAACAAACAAGGGTGATGTGAAAAATGTCGTATTATTTTGTGGAGAGTTAAAATCGAGTATCCTTGTTGGATTTGACAGAAGAGGTATCATCTTTCCACTTCTCCTGACGACTGCATCCGAAAGTTCTTCCTGCATCTCAACAGGAAGAAACATTCTGCCACGCATATCAGCTTTTTTCTCGGAAGGTGTGCCCAGGAGCAGATCAATACCAAGATTAAGCCATGCATAATGCCGGTGATATTTACGGGCCATATTTCTGTATGAAATAACCTTACGGGGATCATCAGGAGGATAAATGAGAGCATTTCCTGTTACTTTTTCAATGAGATCCCTGATCCTCGTTGAACAATTATCATAAAAAAAATCATAAAGGTATTTTGCATTTTCAGGCTTAATATTCTCATTTATGAGTTGCAAAAGCCGGATCTTTTCCTCAGAATCCAGATTGATCTCCTGAATATCCATCCAACGTTCGTCATGCAGATACTCTTCCCTGAAATTATCGAAGGTAGTAGCCGCAAGCATATAATTTAGCCTGCCTCTGGCAAATTTCCAGACAAAATGCGGTGCTTCAAAATCAAATACACCCCAGTTATAAACTATATCGGTATTATTCTCAGGAATAAGCACTCTGATAGCACTGTGGCCATACATGGAGTATGTCTCTGTGCCTGGGCCACAGGTAATGAGAAAGATCCGTATTTCCGGAGAAATCGTCTGAGATTTAAGATTATTTAAAGAAAAAATAAGTAGTACTACCAGACCCAATAAACCCTTTTTCATAACCATTCTTTTAAATATATAAGCCTGCTAAAATGCAAATTAGTATTGAAATAACAGCAAATTTTATCCATATTTTTGAATTTGTTGAAATTAATACTTCCTGTATTGCATTTACATAAAAGATATCTTTGAGAAAAAATGAAAAAGATTTGCATCTTTACCTCCTGGTGCTATCAATTAAAAGCCTTTAAAAACAAATCTGAATGGATACTTTGGATATTTTGAGAACTTTAAAATTTTTACCCGGAATCCTGCTTGGCTTAACCATCCATGAATTCAGCCATGCCTTTGTTGCCACAAAATGTGGTGACATAACATCCAAAGACCAGGGACGGGTGACACTGAATCCTTTGAAACATATTGATCCATTGGGCTTTATGATGTTACTTGTTGCCGGATTTGGCTGGGCAAAACCTGTCCGTTTCAATGAAAAAAATCTTAATAATCCCCGGACTGACATTATGAAAATTGCTGTGGCAGGTCCTTTTTCAAATGCTCTTACAGCTATAATACTAACACTGATATTTGCAGTGATTTATAAAATATATCCTGGAAATTATTATTCTATAACATCAGAAATATTCATTTATGCAATATATATCAACTGGGGATTGTTTATTTTTAATCTTATCCCTATTCCTCCTCTTGACGGATCTCATCTTTTACTCAACTATTTCCGGCGTTATCCTAAATTATATATGATATTGTACAAATACGGATCATTCATTTTGCTGGGACTTATTTTAGGATCTGTTTTTACAAGGATAAATCTTTTTCCTATATGGCCTGTTATAGAATTCTTTGGCAAGGGTTTATTAGTACTGCTCGGAGTACCTGCTTAATATAAATGTAATCACATAGGCATCAGATAATATCATGGCACCAAATCACTTTCAGGACCAGAATAATTAATAAAAGGTTAAGGTTGAGTATAAGTTATACTTTCTGATATATTTTTTCTTTAACTGATAAAATGACAGGAAATCAAAAAATACTTTTTGAAAAAAACCAGAATTTTGTAATTTGTGAAAAATACATTGATTGTGAGATTTTTCTTATTCATAATATTCATAATTATCCCGGGATTTATTATGCCACAGACAGACAAGTTTGAGGCTGCAAGGCTTAAAATGGTTAAAACTCAGATTGAAGATCGTGGCCTTACCAATACTGATGTACTTGAAGCTATGAAAAAGGTTCCAAGGCATCTGTTCGTTCCCCGGACTTATCAGAATGAAGCTTACAATGATTACCCTCTTCCTATTGGTTATCAGCAAACAATTTCTCAACCATTCATTGTAGCTTACATGACTAATATTGTGAAACCAGGGAAAGAGATGAAGGCCCTTGAGATAGGAACTGGTTCAGGATATCAGGCAGCTGTGCTTGCAGAAATAGTGGATCATGTATATACAATTGAGATTATCCCTGAACTTGCAAGAGAATCAAGTGAGAGATTAAAGCAACTGGGATATCAGAATATTACATGCAAATATGGAGATGGGTATCAGGGTTGGCCTGAACATGCACCTTTTGATATTATTATTATTACTGCTGCAGTCGAAAATATTCCACAACCTCTGATAGATCAGCTTGCCGAAAAGGGCAGAATGGTTGTTCCTGTTGGTAAACCACACTCTGTTCAGGAATTACAGCTTATAACAAAAAAGCATGGGAAAATCAATATCAGACACCTTACTCTCGTAAGATTTGTTCCATTTATGCGACTGTAAAATCTCTTTTAAGTGGCCGAGTATTAAAATCTCACATTGTTAAGCTAAAGAAACTGACGAGTCTGTAACACAATACTTATAAGCACATTAAGCCAATGTTTTATTTCTAAAAGAAGCTATAAAAAATTGTGTAAAATAAGGTTTAACAAAAATTAACTTAATTTAAGGAACCCTCCGGTCT
>JAAYDB010000116.1 GCA_012729475.1 Bacteroidota bacterium | reverse complement strand
TTTATTAAAAACAAAACCTTAGCTTAAATCACAGGGGGTCAGTATCTGCCGAAATGACAGGCGGAAAATGAGAAAAAATAAGCAGTTTTTTACCACTTTCCGGGGTCAGTATACTCCGAAATATCCATCCCGCACATTAAACGAACAGAGAAATTTTGACGGTACAATAGTGAAACAAGGTTCTTTAGTGCGAATAGATACTTTAGGGAAAATAGTTGAATATGAATAAATTAAAAAAATATTAATTAGTGGTTTTATAGCCATTTTAACCATTAATGGCTTTTCTCAGTCGCTTGACAAAAAATTATTTATAGCCATTGATGGTTTTGCTCCGGCCATTAAGTTTGGAATAGAAAAAAACACATCAGAACGATTATCTTTAAAAGCATCTATTGGTTTTTGCATAATTGGACCCAGCTTATTATCTTATAATTTCTTCGGTACATATATAATTACAAGACCAAAAAATGCTTTTGGATTTAATTTAAACTTTGGTTTACTTGACAACTATATCGATATTATGACTCCCATGTTTTCATTGGGATTTGGAGGCGGTGCCGGAATTTACTATAGGTTTCAAAATTACTCGGTATTAACATTCCGGTTGGGTATGATAACAGGCCCATCAATAGAAGACAAGGAATTTATGATGTTAACACTTCCAAATTTTGGGATGGAATACGCTTTCATATTTAATAAAAACAGTCACTAATGGGCATTAGAAAATAATAATCGTTCTTTGAAATTATGAAATAATCGCATCTGTAGAATTTTTTTCAAGCGTGACGATTTGAATTAAAAGGTGGATTTTTGCTTTGAGAAAAGCATCAATCCATGAATCAAGGCAAATATATTTTCGCTCAGCTTACAGATTTTTTACCTCGCAGAGTATTTGATAGAATTGTTGACAAGTATGAAGGTAATAAACGTGTGAGATCTTTTACTTGTTGGAATCAAATGCTTTGCATGGTGTTTGGGCAACTAACAGCCAGAGACAGTATGAGAGATATAATACTGAGCCTGGAAGCACACCAATCAAAGTACTATCATCTGGGCTTTGGGCCAACTGTTTCTCGCCGAAATCTTGGAACTGCAAATGAAAAGAGGAATTGCCAAATTTTTGAAGAGTTTGCCTATGTACTGATTGCAGAAGCACGCAGAAGTTGTTATCGGAATGATTTTGAGATAGAGGTTGATAGCAATGTTTATGCGCTGGACTCCACAACAATAGACCTTTTTTTAAGCGTCTTTTGGTGGACTGAGTTCAGAAAGCATAAGGGAGGGATAAAACTCCATACTCTCTTTGATATAAATACCTCTATTCCCAGTTTTATCCAGATCACAACAGCCAAGGTTCACGATGTCAACATTATAGATCTCATTCCTTACGAAAGAGGTAGTTTTTACGTTGCTGACAAAGCATACACAGACTTTCATCGACTCCAAAGGATAAATGCTAACGGGTCTTTCTTTGTGATAAGGGTTAAAGATAACCTCCAGTTCAAGCGGATGTATTCCAAGGCCGTAGATAAAACAACAGGTGTCATCAATGATCAGATTGGCAGATTGTTGGTACCCAAATCCAGAAGCGAGTATCCTAAAAAGCTGCGACGAATTAAGTATTATGACGCCGATCATAACCTGGAACTTGTTTTCCTGACCAATAACATGGACCTGGACGCTACTGAGATTGCCTTCCTGTATAAGAAAAGATGGGAAGTAGAGTTGTTTTTCAAATGGCTGAAGCAACATCTTAAGATCAAATCTTTTTGGGGAATAACTCTCAATGCCGTAAAGATACAAATGTACTGTGCCATTATAGCTTACTGTCTGGTTGCTCTGGTCGGTAATAAATTGAAAGTTAAGCGTACAATCTACGAAATTCTACAAATCCTGAGCATCTCATTACTGGACAAAACCCCTGTAAATTAGGTGCTTACAAAATGCGATTACAATAATGTCAAAGAACTTAATAATAACCAATTAATAATCAGTGGGTTTTAAGTGCCCACCAGTGAAGTGGCTTAATAAATTGCCCGGTTTTTTGTTGCAGGTCAGAAAACTTAATGTACAACAACAGACAATGCTATTAATATTTAGGGCAATAAAAGATTAAATATATCTTTAGGATACAAAACAGCGAATATGGTCTTTAAAAATAAAGCTTGATAATCATGTTTAACCGGTAGCCATATTTTAGGATCAGACATTCGAATTCATACCGGAGTTTTTGAATATAACAAAGCTTTGCAAAGAGTTCTTGAAAAATGCAGATTTATTAAAGAAGCAGTATTCAATCAAGCAATTTGCAAAAATGATAAAATGTACAGTGAAATAAGATATGCAAAAATTACAAAAAAAATAAATCCCGCGGATGATGGACAAGTTTAAAAGGCATATGGTTAGGAAAAAAGTTCTTTGTGTTTCTATACTCATTCTTTTTATAGCTGTATTTAGTTGTGTTCCGGCCTTTGCACAATCAAATACCACCTTATGGTATAATAAACCTGCGGAGTATTTTGAAGAATCGCTTGCATTGGGAAATGGTAAAAACGGTGCCTCGGTTTTTGGCGGGGTAAAATCTGACCAGATATACCTGAATGATATCACCTTATGGTCTGGAGAACCTGTGAACCCTTACATGAATCCCGATGCATACAAATATATCTCTCAAATCAGGGAAGCGTTGAAGCAGGAAAATTACCCCCTTGCCGAAAAACTGAACAAAAACATTCAGGGGAAATTTTCAGAATCGTATGCCCCCTTGGGCACCATGTATATTGATTTTCAGCACAAGGGCAATGTTAGAAATTATCATCGCCAACTGGATATTGGAGAAGCAGTTGCTTCTGTAAGTTATGATGTTGACAATATACACTTTACACGCGAATATTTTATTTCCCATCCGGACAAGGTAATGGTTGTTAAGCTTACAGGAAGCAAAGTAGGTTCATTGACTTTTACTGTAAGATTTAACAGCCTGTTAAAATATTCTGCTACAACAGAAGATAAAACGTTGCAAATAAACGGTTATGCTCCTTACCATGCTGCACCCAACTATTGGAATGAAGAAGAACCTGTTCTTTTTGATGAAAACAGAGGCACCAGGTTTTCTTCCTATTTCAGGGTTAAAAACAATGGCGGAGAGGTTTTCTTTTCTGACTCGGC
The DNA here is from genome assembly GCA_012729475.1 of Bacteroidota bacterium. Classification (GTDB taxonomy): domain Bacteria; phylum Bacteroidota; class Bacteroidia; order Bacteroidales; family VadinHA17; genus LD21. Next base: position 30,484 of record JAAYDB010000116.1, on the reverse strand, counting down.
CATACAGGTTAATAATGCCACTGAAGCTATCTTGCTCATTTCAATGGCTACCAGTTTCAACGGATACGATAAAAACCCGGCAAAAGAAGGTTTAGACAATAAATCTATCGCGGATAAACAATTGACAGGCGCTTTTAGGCAAAAATATCAGGAGTTGAAAGGAAGACATGTTAAGGACTATCAATCTTTTTTTAACCGTGTTAACTTGAATCTGGATGAGCCTGAAGTTCCTGATTTATCTACGGATGACCGTTTGATCAACTATACAAAAGGTGCTGACGACAAAAACCTCGAAATATTATATTTTCAATATGGCAGATATTTACTCATTGCCAGTTCGCGTACTGAAGGTGTTCCGGCTAACCTGCAGGGTATCTGGAACCCGTATATGCGTCCTCCCTGGAGTTGCAATTACACCATGAACATAAACGTGGAAGAGAATTACTGGCTGGCCGAAAGCGGCAATCTATCTGAAATGCATGAACCCTTTCTCACCTTTATTGGCAACCTGGCCGAAACAGGAAAAGTAACTGCTAAGACATTTTATGGTGTTGACAAAGGATGGGCTGCATGCCATAATTCAGATATTTGGGCCATGAGCAATCCCGTGGGCGATTTTGGGAAAGGTGATCCTATGTGGGCCTGCTGGAATATGAGCGGAACCTGGGTTGTAACCCACCTGTGGGAACACTATTTATATACCGGGGATAAAAAGTTCCTGAAAGATTACGCCTATCCGCTCATGAAAGGGGCTGCCGGGTTTTGTCTGGCATGGATGGTTAAGGATAAAAATGGCTACCTGATTACTTCACCTTCAACATCTCCTGAAAATACATACATTACACCTGACGGTTTCAGGGGGGCAACGCTTTATGGAGGCACTTCGGACATCGCCATGATCAGGGAATGTTTAAAACAAACCATAGAAGCCTCGGAAATGTTGAAAATAGATTCAGGTTTTCGCGACAGTCTTAAAACAGCCATTTCACAACTATTTCCTTATCAGATAGGCACGAAAGGAAATTTACAGGAATGGTATTACGACTGGAAAGATTTCGAACCCACACACCGCCATCAGACACATTTATACGGCCTGTCGCCTGGCCATCAAATTACACCCGATAAAACACCGGAACTGGCTGAAGCCTGCCGTGTAACCTTGAATATCAAAGGTGATGAGACCACCGGTTGGTCAAAAGGATGGCGCATTAACCTGTGGGCAAGGCTTTGGGATGGCAACAGGGCTTACAAACTGTACCGGGAGCTTCTGAAATATGTTCCACGCGATGGTGCAGAAAATATTAATTATGGAGGCGGTGGTGGCACTTATCCCAATTTATTCGATGCCCACCCACCTTTTCAGATTGACGGTAATTTTGGAGGCGCTGCCGGTGTCATAGAGATGTTAATGCAATCCAATGAAAACGAAATAATCCTTCTGCCTGCCTTACCTGATGCCTGGCCATCCGGTTCAATATCCGGTATTTGCGCCAGGGGCGGTTTCGAAGTTTCAATAAAGTGGAAGGATGGAAAACTAAACGGTGTTGAAGTATTGTCAAAAACTGGTAATAACTGCACATTATTTTATCAGGGGAAGAAGGTATCATTCGAAACGGAAAAAGGAAGTACTTATAAGCTAAATACAATGTTAGAAAATAATTAGAACCTCACTTTTGTCCGGGATAATTTTTGACAGTCGGTTTTCGAATAACTGATTTCTTTAATCGACAATAGTATTATATCATAAGCCAGTATTGAATGTAGATATGACTATTATGTTAAACGCTTCACAATTATCACATAACTCTTCATGTCCGCCAAGGGCAGAAGTAGGACACTGACTTATTTTGCCCGGCTCTTTAATTTACAGAGGAGTAAAAGTCGTTTTTGCAGAAATGATTAATTCAATCCTACCGAAACAAAATTTTAATGCGGGATAATATATTTATAGCATCACATAGGAGTAGACTTCTAAAAAAGGAGCAACACAGACGATTAATTAAATGGGCATGCAAATGCTCAGAACAGGTTTTGAATCTTTTTGGTAATACAATAGATGAGAGACTGAAGAATGCAATAATCATTGGTAATGAATGGGCAGATGAAAAGGCTACAACAGGTGACGCGATGAAAGCTTCATTGGCAGCACATGTTGTTGCCAGAGAATCTTCCAGTCCCATTTCAATTGCAATAGCACGATCTGTTGGACAGGCTGTTGCCACTGCTCATATGGCTGATCATTCACCTGGTGCAGCACTGTATGCTTTAAAAGCCATTAGAAATGCTGGTAAAACGGTAGAAACAGAGAGAGAATGGCAAAACAAACAATTGCCATCAGAAATTTTAAGTTAATTATTTCCGATTAAGAAAAGAATCGGGTATTTTTAAAGCTATCCCGTACAAGCGGGATTTAGTTCAACATAGTTAATAAAACATGGCAAACATAAACAGGAAAAAATTTTTCAAAAAAGCATGCTATACAGGAGCATGTCTTTGCGGTTTTAGTTCTATTGGATTAACCAATAGCAATATAGGCATTTTAAATTCTGACTATGAGTTACAAGACAATAAAAATGATTTGCACCAAGAGTGGTTGTCAATTTTATTATCCAATATAAGCAATGAATTCGATGAAAATGAGAAGAGGAAGATTCTAAAAAAATGTTCATCTGTGCATTATGATGATTTGGATATGAATACTTTACTCGCCCCTTACAAGAATGACTTAGATAAATTCATTAATTTTCTTGAATCTGAATGGGATTGGAAGATTAATTATAACAGAACGACAAAAATATTAATTGCTGATGAAAATAAAGATCATTGTGTTTGTCCCATTATTAGCAATAACCAGAAATGTGATTTATCATCAATGTGCTATTGTTCAGAAGGTTTCGCCGAATTAATGTTTTCATATATTACTGGCAAATCCACTTCTGCAACTGTTATTTCATCCATTCACAGAGGTGATGACAGGTGTATTTACAGGATAGTCTTGTGATTATTTAGCAACACGAACGCCCAAAACATAGCTATAATTAATTGCCATTTTTGAGCTGACAATTTACTTCGCAGCTAGTAACAGCTGTGGTGCGGTTCTACATGCAAGATACCTTTGCCACAAACGCGTCAGTACTCCAATTTATATATTGTATAGCCTTACTCCCTGTCTTCTCACCTCCATCTTTATAATCCGACACTAATAGTGCTTTACAAAATCTGTAACCGGAAGGCAAATAATGTACTATGCTTCGATCATTAAGGCTGTGTTTCAGGTCTCTGCCTCAAAAGAGCTTCAGTGGCCACGGCTTTTATTAACTCAGCAACATTTATTAATTTTTTTGCCTGTTATGGTTAGGCCTCATACAAGATATAAATAAAATCAGGCATAAAATTTGTGGTAAAAATATAATTGATAACTCAATAATTATGAAAAAATTAATATTAGCAGGATTATTAATTCCACTAATTGCCTCTTCATGTGAGAAAAATGATCGTGATATATTCTTAAAAGTTGGCACTGACTTTGAATTTAGTTTCAGTGATATTGAACTATATGATACTTCAACTCATATCATTTATTTTAAGAATGAATATGATGAATTTAAAAACCTGGATCAGAGCACTTTTACTTTTTTATCAGATGGCGATCCAATATATTCAGGGAGCATATGGCCAGGTCATTCAAGCTCATTCCCATCAGGACCGTTTATTATGTCACCTTCAATGTATGGGAATTATGCTTTAAGGATTAGTTCCTGGAGTTTTGATAAACCTGATATAAGAAACGATTCTAGAATAATTCAGCTTTTAAATCAAAATAGTCTTTTACATTCCGGACTTGCAATTTCTGCATGTACGGTGGAAATTACTGGAACGCAGTTAGTTTTCAGATTTACAATTTCTAATAAAGATCTATCTGACCTTTTGATCATTGATCTAAATAAAACTGGACCTAATCTTTTCCATTATTTTACGAATGGACTTTATATCTATGATTTAGCAAATAATGAAATCTTTTCAAGTACAATCCAACATCAAGTCCCAGACCCATGGAATGGTCGGGAGATGGATTGGTTATCTGAAATAAAATCCGGAAATTCAATGGAATTCGCAATAAATTATCCATTAAACAATCCTCTTGCTACCGGAGAGTACAATGCAAGATTTGAATTTCCGGGTTTATCATATCAAGTTGAGAAGGATGATTTGATACAGAATGGAAACAGGATCTGGTTAGGTGATATAACACTAAAAAAACACATTACAATTGATTAAAAATAATCATACCGATTTATACAAGAGGGCTCAGAGCGGTCTGCCAGACCAAAAATTCAAGAATGTTAAACCTTCTTAAAACAGAAATAATACATATTTTTATTTTATTGATACCGGTTTTTACACAGACTCATGTCAGTTAACATACCAGTAGACGCGCTTACTAATTATAAATCTGATTAAAATGAAAAAATGATCTACATCTCGTGAATATAAAATAATTCAGGGTCTTTCAGGATGAAATAACGTTTTTCTGCTTACAGAAAACAAAAAACCTTCTTGTTGATACTAGCCCTGAGTTCATATTGAAAAGTCTGAAGAAGAGATTGGACAGACAGCATGTTGATCATATAATGATCTGTTTCAGTCATACGAAAGATGAACAAAGGTCAGCCTGCGCGGATCTGGTATATATACAATCATGAAGGTACTCTCTCCACCTGCGGTGGACTGATTATCAATACTGATACCGTCATTGACGGTTTCGAATTCTGGGATTTACTTAACGAACTGCCCAGAATAGAACTTGACTGTGACCCTATATACAACGCTGACGACAAGAACGGGGAATGGAAGTATTACTGGGACGGTTCCGCTCTTTCTTCCATCGGGGTGTACAAAAATGGTAAAAAAAGAAGGCAAGTGGATTTCGTTTTACGATAACGGGCATATACAGTATACCGGAATCTATCTTGAAGGTAAGAAAGATAGGGAATGGAGAGGTTGGCACTATGATGACAGATTGAGGAGCGTAGAAAGATATTCAGACGGGCGGCTTCACGGGGAATGCTAATATAATGACGGCGAGAGGTGGTCCAGAGCTACAGGGGAATATTCCTTCCGGTGGAATAAGTATGATGACACCGGCAAACTGACAGAATACCAGGAATTTGATAAAGACAAGGGCATAACTAAAGAAGAATACCTTCGACAGAAGAGTTTGTAAGCATACTCCGGAACTGATTTAATTCGTTTTTTTTTTAAATCATACAGAATTAAATCCTAATGAGTGTAGACTGAATTATACGAAATGACAATTCCTTTTTCAAAATGATAACAGAAGGATATAGCAGGGAATTTACATTTGTTTTGTTTAAGAAAGTGTAAAAATATCAACGAAAAATCTGATAAATAAAAGCATTCTTAATAGGCTATCCAGGCATGATTTAGCCAATAACGACTCAGGCACAGACAGTTACTATTGACAATAAAACGAAAGATGATAAAAATGAGGAAGTAATTTAAGCTGATAATTTACTATCTTATCGGTTTATGGTATAACAGCGACTATATTATTTTATTATATAACCTAAAGAGATATGAGAACACTAAAAAATACTAGCAGATTTCTGTTTGTCTTTATCATATACTTCATAAGTTTAGGAGAAGTATTTGCACAACGTAATCAAATAAACGATTGTAGAATTGAAGCCCGCAAGGATTGTAAAGTACTTGGCATACACTATTATTCGCTTAAAGAAGACATTGATCCAGAAACCTTTGAACAATTTGTGATATCAGAGTTCAATCCTGTTCTTCGTGATGTTTTACCAGGAATTACAATAAGAATAATGAAAGAAGAAAATGATTCTATTGATTTCTGTTATTTAATGGTTTATGACATTAGCTCACTGTATGTTAAGAAAACATACTGGCCAGAAAACGAACAATATTCTGATGTGTTCAATAATATTTGGAATAGTAGCAATAAATGTAACGAAATGTATAACCGTTTTTCAGAAATGACGGAAAAGAAAAGTGGCACAGATTATATTGAAGTACTATAAGTTGTTATTAATCTATGTTTTAAGCCCATGTAATTGATCTTTGTGATGATCGTAACATTTCTTTATTTGTTAATTATTTATGAATAGAGCATGAGAATTTAAGGATTAATTTTCGCAAACAAGAATGATTAGAATTTCCTTTGTAGGAACAGGAAGTGAGCAATTTTATATGTCTGAAGAAATAATATTTATATAACCACGTGGACATAATATTCAAAAAAAAGTATAAAATTAATTATGATGGAACGCAGAGTATTTATAAAATCCGCTTCTGTGGCAGTTACAGCATTAGGTTGTTTCCCTGCAGATCTATCGGGTATTTTTCGTGAGGTAAGACCTGACACAATAGAAAAGCGCTCTCTGGGTAAAACCGGAGTGAAATTATCAATTCTTGGTTTTGGAGGAGTGGTTGTAATGAATGCCACATCATCCGAAGCTTCATCAAGAGTGAGTGAGGCTATTGATTTTGGCATTAATTATTTTGATGTTGCTCCAACTTATGGTGATGCCGAAATAAAGCTGGGACCTGCATTAGAACCTTACAGGAAGGATGTATTTCTTGCATGCAAGACTCAGGAAAGAACAAAAAAGGCAGGCCGGATTGAGCTTGAAAATTCTCTCCGTCAATTACGCACCGATCATTTCGATCTATACCAACTCCATGCAGTAACCACACCTGCGGAAGTGGAAACCATTTTTAGTGAAGATGGAGTTATGAACATGATTATTGATGCTAAGAAAGAGGGAAAAATACGTTTCATCGGATTCAATGCCCATTCAGTAGAAGCTGCTATTGCTTTGATGGACAGTTTTGATTTCGACACATTAATGTTCCCTATAAATTATATTACATGGTACGCTGGTAATTTTGGCCCCCAGGTTCTCGAACGCGCAAAGCAAAAAAATATGGGAATACTGGCCATAAAATCGATGGCAAAAGGTCCATGGAAAGAAGGTGAAGAAAACCAGATCGAAAAATGCTGGTACGAGCCACTTACAAATCCCAATGAAGCATCAAAGGCCTTGAGATTTACACTTTCGCATCCAGTTACATCTGCTATTCCTCCAGGTAACGAAAGCCTCTTTAGAATGGCTCTTGATCTGATGACCAGATTTGAACCTTTATCTTCTTCAGAGATAGAAGATATTAAAAGGGCTGGTTCAGAAGGAAAACCTCTTTTCGAGTATCCGAGTTTAGAATTGTAATTATTCCGTAATGTTGTTTATGTAATTAGTAAAATTCATCTTCTTTTCGAACCAGAGTTACAGAATCAACCATATCTAATATGCAAATAATAAAACACCTCGCCTCCTAACAGTTATGGCTTACTCGCTAGGACAATTCTATGAGGAGAATTCTCTTTAGTGATACAACATATCTTTTCATAATAATTTAATATCCGGTTACTTAGTACTTCATCTAAATATTGTGATCATTCTTTTAATGAAACAGGAACATAAAGGAGAGAGATTCATAAATATCTATTATTTTATATCCAAAGTAGTCATAAGCATAATAATAGAACAAAAACACTGAAGTTCTATAAATTTTGATCTGTAAACAAGCCTAAACAATAAGACGACTTGAGAAAAAGAAAACGACATTTCATAAAAAGAAAATATGGGAATAAATATTTAATCGATTGTTCTCTATACTCAAAGTCGAGCTTTAAACTTCCTCAATATCCCTTTATTACAAGTGTTTACTGTATCCTGTTTGTAACATCGGGGAAGGGCTCAATTATGGTTGATAACAACAATATTCATCTTAAAAAAGGAACTCTTCTATTTATTCGACCCAATCAGGTAAGACAATGGCAAAATATATCTTCAGATTTTGATGCTTACTTGCTGGTATTTGAAAATGAATTTATTGAAACATTTTTTCAGGATAGCTTTTTTATCTATCGTTTTCCATTTTTTCATAATACCACAACCTTATGCACATTAGAATGCAATAATGAATTTTTAACATCGTTGACGGATCTCTGCTCAACAATTACCCATGAATTATCGAATCTTCGGGAAGACAGCCATCATTATTTACGTTCGATACTTTATAATATTCTGATCCAGATCAACAGGAAATATATGGCATATTATGGTTTATCAGTTAACTCTTTTCAGAATAATACCGGACTTCAATTTAAAAAAATATTGGAAGTTAAAATCAGGAATTATCATAGGGTAGAGGACTATGCTAATCTTCTGAAAATCAGTCGGGCTCATTTAAACAATATTTCAAAAAAGACGTTTGGTTTACCTGTTTCTGCAATAATAAAAGAAAGATTGTTAACCGAAATAAAGAGGGAGTTATTATATACCGATAAATCCATCAAAGAAATATGTTTCGGAATGAATTTTTCTGATGTTCCCAATTTAATTCGTTTTTTCAAAAAGCATACAGGAATGAATCCAAACGAATACAGGCTAAATTATACGAAATGAAGATACCAGGTTACAAACTCCTTTGTGATCAGACAATGATTTTACACCCAAAAGTGGTACTTTACTATTGCGAAAAAATGTCCATAGTTCTTTACCGTTTACACTTAACCAGATCCAGCATACCATTGATAATGGTAAGCGGGTGTGCGGGGTTTCCGGCAATATATAAATCCGGTTTATGTCTGTCCAGGAAGCTCCTATCCACTGCCGGGGTATTAGCAAATATTCCCCCGCTAATAGCATCTGTCCCCACCAATATGATTACCTTAGGGTCAGGCACTGCATTGTAGCATTTTTCCAGTGCTGTGGCCATATTTCTCGTTATGGGTCCGGTTATGACTATCCCGTCGGCATGTCTTGGGGAGGCCACAAACTCTATCCCAAACCTGCTCATATCGAACTGGACGTTATTGGAAGCATTTAATTCCCATTCGCAGCTGTTATCACCCCCGGCTGATATTTGGCGGAGCTTTAGTGAGTTGGCAAAAAGCCGTCTAACCTCCTTCCTGACTAAGAGCGGGTCGACAGAGATAACCCTCTCCTCACCTTCCCTGACAACCAGTCTCTCTCTGCTATTGGAAGCCAGACGGTAATCAGCAGTAAAGCTGATTTTTGTCTTGAAATGAAGAGCACACTCCCCGCAAAAGGTACATTTGCCCAGGTCAATACAAAGCGGGGAAGTTGTTATTGCACCTGCAGGGCATAAACCCGCCAATCGTTCCTCATCAACTTTAACAGCAGTGATCACTGGTCGGCCCCGAAAAATCCCTGGTACTTTAGCGGTCCTTACATCAGGGATATACTGTTTTCCCTGGTGCCACATTATTTTCAAGTTGTCAAACATAGCTTTTTATAGTTTCTGTTAATGATAAAAAAGCGATCCTGTCAAAGGTCATGTCCGCAATATGAGAGGTTAAAGCTTTTATTGCAAACAGGAAAGTCGGATATTTCGTTATTCCTCACGGCCTGGGCTAGTGCCATCCAGTTGTGGAATGAAGGATCCTTTATTTTGTAGAGCAGAAGATCTCCTTTCTTACCGGTAACAGCACAGTGGCATATCTCTCCTCTCCACCCTTCCACCAGGGAGATAACAAATACATTGGGTTGGATTATCATTCCTTCTGTATTAACATCGTTATTATCGGGTATGTCTTGAAGTAACTCTTTTATATAGGAGATCGACTGTTTTATTTCCTCCTTTCTTATCTGTGCCCTGGAATATACATCCCCATGGTGTTTTACCACCGGTTGATGGGATATCTCATGGTACAGATTACCGGGATGGGATTTTCTCACGTCTCTCTCCAGTCCGCTTGCCCTGGCGGCCATACCTACAACTCCTATCTCACGTGCTTCTCCTGTAGTCAGCTCACCGGTTCGTTCCATTCTTGAGAGAGCACTGGGCAGTCTCCATAACTTCCTGGTAATTTCATTAAAGTCGGGTTCATAAGCATTGAATATATCCAGCAATCTATCCCCCAGCTCTGAGGTGAAGGGGTAGTTCATCCTTCCTACCCGTACCAACCCTTTTGCCAGTCTGTTTCCTCCCCACTCCTGAAAGAAGTTGACTATAGGTGTACGTAGCCTGCCATATACAGAGTTACCAAGTTGATAGGCAATATCTCCACATATAGCTGCCAGGTCGCCTGTGTGAATAGCTATTCTCTCCAGTTCAAGTGCAATAGTTCTGGAGAAATTAAGAGAGTTGGTGGTTTCAGCTCCGATCAGGCTCTCCCATAAGTTTGCAAAAGCTGTAGTATGCCCAACAACTGTATCTCCTGCAATGTTCTCGGCAAGTATGGTTCTCTCCTCCACTCTGCTCTTCTGCAGGAATAGTCGTTCTATTCCTCTGTGCTGATACCCCAGCTGTATCTCCAGATGCATGATCTGCTCCCCGTTACAGATAAACCTGAAGTGACCCGGCTCAATTATTCCGGCATGTATTGGCCCCACCCCCACTTCGTGAAGCTCATCGCTTTCCACCTTGACAAAAGGGTAGTTTTCCATCTTTTGAGAGCTATCAAACCTGTCATAACTGTATCTGAGTGGTTTTAGCCATGGGTGATCCCTGTACTCCACCCCAAAATTCTCATGTATCTCCCTCTCGAAACGCTCGAAATTCGCGTTTGGCCGGGTAAACGAATCCAGCACTGCATCAGCCGGGGTAATGGCAGAGGTAATAAAGATGGAATGGTCTGTATCGTCAGCTATACAACAGATCAGTCTAATCTGACCCGACTCCCGGTAACCGAAGTAATTAACACAGTGTCGGGCTTCGGACTCCTCCATTAGTCTCAGGTTGGTTTCTTTAAAGAAGTCGTAGCTGATCAACGGAATATCGCTCAGTGGAACCACCTGATTGTTTCTTATTGTTAAGTAATCCATCTCTATCAATTTATAAGGTTAGCTGCCTCCTGTATCAATGATACCAGCTGAGAAGGCGGGCAGTAGGCAAAATAGACAGTCAGAGCCAGGAGGAGGTATTGTGATAAGGATTCTCTCACCTTTATCACAGGGATTTGTTTTTCATTTATTTCCACGGGTGGAGTAAAAAGAAGTCTGAAAACATTTGAACCAAACCCGTATATTATCATTGTCAGTAATATCAGAACCACCAGGAGTATAATCAGGTTGTGAGCCTGAAAAAGCGATTGGAATATTAGAAACTCGCTTACGAACAAACCGGCCGGGGGCATACCCGTAGCTGAGATAAAACCTAGTAACACTACCATGGCTCCTGCCTTGTTATACTTATAATAGTTTCCCACGTAATCCATGTTATTCCTTTTATAGACCCTGAATATTTGTCCATACTGAAAGAAAAGAGTAGGCTTAAGTAAGGTGTGGAGCAATATGTGTAATATTGCAGCGTATACACCCACTCCACCTGAGACCAGACCCAGCATTACCAGTCCCATATGCTCCACCCCGGAATATGCGAACATTCTCTTGATATTTTTTATTCTGGCCATATATACCGTTGCCACTAATACCGATAGCAACGCTGCAATTATTACTATGGTATCAGCCCAATGTCGCAATGGTGTGTGAGATATTAACGCGTAAACCCTGTAAATACCTATAAAACCTACATTCATGAGTACGCTGGCAAAGATAGCTCCAGCGGGTGAGGGGGCTGCATCCTTGGCATCAATACCTGCTGTATACATAGGGACCAGCCCCAACTTTGCAGTGAAACCTGTAAAGATAAAGAGGAAGGCCAGTTTTAACCAGAATGGATCCATATTGGCATAATTAGCTCTCAGGGAGTCGAAAGAAAGATCCACCACCCCTGTCTGCGCCAGAGAAAGACTGAGGAACAGAATCCCAACATAAATAAAGGTAATACTGATGGCGCAGATAAAGACGTACTTCCAAACCCCCTCCAGTGCCTTAATATTTCTATTGTGATAAATTAACACAGATGCACTTAAGGTAGTCACCTCCACGAATATCCATGTCACCGCTATATGGTTGGAGAGATAAGCCATGGCACAGGCTGTCATCAACAAGACCATGGCAGCAAAGAAAAGTCCTCTGGAACGGGGAGTCTCATCATGAGTAGCAATAAACCTGCATCCATGGTAGAGAGAAGGAATAGAGATTATACAGAGAGCCAGAACCATTAGTATTCCTAGGGCATCCGGTCTGAAAAACCAGGAATCAATCTCTCCCTTGTGAAGCAGACCATAGATTCCAGTGAACCAGAGTGAGGCCAGGTAGAGTAACAGTAATAAACTGTTCACCAAACTACTTCTGTTTAGGAAGAGTACAACAGATATAATCAACGTAAGAATAAAAAAACCGGCTATGACCATCAATATTAGTCTTTAAGATTACGTAAAAGATTGACATCAGGATCCCTTATTATATCCCCAATCTTATTGAAGAATATTCCTAGGATAAGGACACTTGCAAAAATATCGAGCATAATCCCCAGGTTCACCATCATAGGCATCTCGTTTCCCACTGCCAGTGAAAGAATAAAAACACCGTTCTCAATTACCAGGTAACCAATGACGTGTGAAATGATCTTCTTCCTTGAGACAATCATATACAAACCGGTGAAGAGTGTAGATAATGCCACAACGAAATAGGTTTTATCCAGGTTCTCCTCTCTGATTGAACTTGACAAGATTATGGTTCCCACAATGATCAGGGTCACGATAATAAGTGAAACAAAGTAGGGTAAATAAGGCTCTGCAACCCTTGTTATTCCGTTATGTTTAATGATGTATCCCAGAAACCAGGGAACAGCAATTGCCTTGAATACAATGGTTTCCAGCAGGATCAGCAACAGGTTTAGGGTTTTCACCTCTGTAAGAGTAAGCAGGGTTATGCCAAAAAGGAGTATACCCTGGAAAACAAGGATTACGAGATAGGTATTCAACCTGTTCGCTATGCTCATGTAGAGTAGCGTCATTGCGAAAGCTATTAACAATATATCTGTCATTACATCTATTGATTACATGAATCTTCCGAGCAACATCAATACTCCGAAGAAGATCAGGATGGCTACTGAGGTTAGTATAAAGATAAACTGTGGGTTATGGCCCATCCTGAAGCGAGCTGTAAAGGACTCCATGATGCCCACCACTATAGCAAAAAACATCTGTATTACCAGGGTAAGAGGTATTGATAACCAAAGGGGCAGTGATCCAATAAAGAAGCTTGCTATTATAGAACCATACATAGCAAATTTCAGGTGTGTTGCATACATTATTAAACCAAGATCGAACCCACTGTTATCCAGTATCATCACCTCATGTATCATGGTCAGTTCCAAGTGAGTTTTGGGATCGTCTACCGGCATACGGCTATTCTCTACCATTGCAATAATAATTAAGACAAATGTAGCCAACCCTCCAAGCATATAGGAGAAATGAGATCCGTAGTACAACCCGTTGAAGATTCCCTGGAACGAGCTATTGCCGGTAAAGAGGGCAAATGATCCCATCAGTATAAAGAAAGCCGGTTCAGCAAGCATTGAGAAGAGAGCCTCCCTGCTTGCTCCCATGCCTTCGAAGCTGCTACCGGTATCAAGGGCAGCTATTATCATCATAAATTTCCCGAAAGCCAGGAGATAAGCAAACATTATAAAGTCGCCTTCAAAGGAGATCAATCCCGCTCTACTCCCATGAGGAACCATAAGGACTGCTACCAGTAGAGAGGCAATATAGGTTATTGGTGCAAGCTGGAAAATGAAGCTGGTGGTTGTGCTGTAAACCGAACCTTTTCTCCACAACCTGACAATATCCCACATAGGTTGCATAACAGAGGGGCCCTTCCTGCCTGATGTCAGGCTCCTGATTCTTGTAACCACACCCATGAAGAAAAGAGAAACAAAAAATACCAGCAGCAAACTGACCATATCAGAGTTGATTTAATATTTTAATAAAAGAAGCAGCGAGAGCATATATGGTGGGTAGAAGAATCACCATGGTAATAAAAACCAAACCATACAGTATATAAGCCTGGATATTTCCGTTCTGCAGAAAGCTGAACCTTTCAAGCAGTTTCTTTGATAAATTCAGTGGTTTATCTATCAGCCACCTTTCAACCTTGTCGCCCGGATAGGTTTCCTTTCCCATGCTTACTGGGTAAAGACCTGAAGCCCCCTCCCTGGAACTGTGAATGTTCAGCAAGGGGCTAAACAGTTTGCGGTAGGTACGAACAAAAGATGAGGCGGTATAGCTCATTCTGGAGTTATCACCCTGATACCCACATCCCCATGTTTCTTCTGTTGCAACAATTCTATGGGCTACCAGTTCTCTTCGTAAAAGAAAAATAACTACTGTTAACAAAATGAACCCCAGTGAGTACCATCCAATTATCATGGAGCTGTTCACAGCTTCGCGTAAACCATATGGTTCTGCCACTCCCCGGGCTGTACCAAACAGAGCAGTCACTTTAACCAGGGTTGGCCCAAGCAGAAGAGGGAAGAGCCCGATTAACAATATAAGCAGTGCCGTCAGGATCAGGGGATAACTCTTTCCTTCATCCTCTGTCACAGGCTCTGGCCTCCCCCTGGGCTTACCCAGGAACATTATACCAAATGCCTTAGTGAAGCAGATCAACGCCAGTCCACCTATGATAACCAGACCAAGCAGGGCGAAGAGGATTACAAGAACCGACATGGAGTTGCTGGTTATTATACCACTAATGATACCTTTATAGATAAGGAACTCCGACACAAAACCGTTGAACGGGGGTAACCCGCATATAGCCAGGGAGCCAATTAGAAAGAGGTACCCGTTACGCGGCATCTCCTTTAACAATCCTCCCAGGGAGTCGATGTTCATAGTGTGCCTGGCCAGGTATATATTACCCGCTGAGTAAAATAAAAGTGATTTGAACAGCGAGTGGTTAAGGGTATGTAATAGTGCCCCTGCAAAGCCGGTAGCCATTAACAGGGGATTCTCGTGACCAATACCCAGGCAGCCTATAGCTATACCTATTCCAATAATACCAATATTTTCTATACTGTGATAAGCAAGTAAGCTCTTCAGGTCGTGTTGAATAATTGCCAACATAACCCCGTATACTCCTGTTATCACTGATACTACAAGTAGCAGTTGCCCTACCATAACCATATCAATCCTTACCAGCATTAACATCCTTAAAATACCGTAAATACCTAACTTAATTATACCTCCCGACATTATCCCTGATACGTGGGCCGGGGCAGCAGGGTGCGCATGAGGCAACCATGTATGAAAAGGTACAAAGCCAGCTTTTATGGCAAACCCCATAAACAGGATAGTGAAAAGAAACAAGCCAGCAGAAGCAGAGAGGGAGGAGGTAAACCCCGTTATGGCATTAAAATCATAAGATCCTGTCTCCAGTTTAACCCAAATAAAGGCCAGAGTAAGCAGTAGTATGCCGATATGTGACTGAATAAGGTAGTTTATACCAGCCTTTAATGTTTTAGACTTGTGGTTGTCAAGTATGACCATCACGAAGGTACCCAGGGCCATGATCTCCCATACCACAAGAAATACAAAACTGTTTTGTACTGCACAGATATCAATTAAAGCGGTGTAAACCAAAACAAAAGAGAGGTAATGCAGGGTAAGGTTAGCCCTCTCTCCTGTATACCTCTTTAAGTAGTGCATTCCGTACCAGATCCCGGTAAAAAAGGTCAACCCAATAACCAATATAAACCAGGCTGATAACCCGTCAATTCTAATGGGGACGACACTTGTTACTGCTGTGCCCCTGTAGAAAAATTCAATACTATCACCCACTATTACCCCCAGGGCAAGTAGTGAGCCCAGGAAAAGTTGCAGAAAAATAATAATTACAAAAAGGGCTTTACCCTTCCTGACAAGAGGCAATAAAACGATGGCCACAAGAGCCAGAAGATTTATTAATTCAAATAATGTTTTTCCCATTTCCTCTTTTTTTGAGTTAACAATCTTTCACAAAACCAATACTGATGCTGTCAAACCAACAACCTCTGTCATTATTCTAAACAATTAACGGAAACCCAAAAACAAGAGGCAAAAAACGGCGCAAAGATATCTAATGGTCACTGCCTGAAATATGATATATGTCATTCTTAAAATATGGTATATTTCTTTTTTTGTGCGTGTATACAGGATCCCATTTACAATATATACCGACTCAAGGATTATCATTTCTTTTAAATTGAATCATCATTTTAATTTTTTGATTAATAATATTAATTTTTAATACAATGAAAAAGATATTGAAAGCTAAATTAATCCGGACAGTAAGTCAAGCTTAAACAATTCATGAACAGATTCATAATATACAGTATATTTTTCATTGTTGCCTGCCTTATATCACAATACAGTTGCTCTGATCCGAAATCCGTCAGTTATGATCCTCCTGAAGGAGCAAATTACACAGGGGAGGCCATTGAAATTACTTTGGATTGCGGAGACATTCTGGCCGGGACTCTGACAATTTCAAAAGATAAGGGAAAGAAGTTTCCCTGTGTATTATTAATTACCGGTAGTTCCCCTCATGACAGAGACAATTCAAAACCTTATAATCCAATAACAGCGTATCGACCTTTCCGTCAGATTGCTGATCTGCTCTCGACAAACGGGATTGCGGTTTTGAGAATGGATGACCGGGGTATTGGTTTGTCAAAAGGTGGAGACATTAATAAAATGACTACTGCTGAAAGATCAGAAGATATAGAACAATTAATCAAATATCTGAAATCCAGATCAGATATTGATAATTCCAGGATAGGGCTTCTGGGATTAAGTGAAGGAGCATCAATTGCACACATGATTGCTTCAAAGGATATTTCATTAAAGACTATAATTCTTCTGTCTGCACCAGGATCAAAAGGTAAAGAAATATTAAACTACCAGATAAGTAATGGCCTTTTAGATCAGAAGAGTTTTAAAAAACTTCTTAATAAAGATATCAACCTCAAATACCTGTACAATTTTGATCCAATGGAATCAGCCAGACTAATTACACAGCCGACTCTGATAATACATGGTGAGTCAGATAAGAATGTTCCACCAGGAGATGCTCTGAAATTGAAAAGGGAAATGAATAATAATGGCAATCTTAATGTTACCACACATATTTTAAGCCATCATAATCATTTATTATTACAGGAAAATACTGAGGGAAAGATTAAGTCAACTAAAATTCCGGATAAAACCCTGAAAATTATCCTGGACTGGATCCTTGAAGAACTATGACTATCTGATGAGATAAAATAAGAAAACGCATAATAATGGAGATTCAATTAATGGGATTCCGATAATCACCCTTATCAATCTCAAGGTAACACTTTTATGAGGCAGAATCTTTTTGCTTAAATTTATATCTGAAATGTATTGAACAACTGCATGGGTCAGGTTGTTACAATAATAATATAGTTATACTGAGATACTAACTGAAAGGGAAACAAAGATGAAACCAGGTAAAGTGTACATACTTACACGTGTCAGCTACCTGGTTGTATTTTTGCATTATTATTTTCCTATGTCTTTGTATTTGAATCAAATCGAAAAGATCTTTTGGTTTTCATCCAGGATAATCATGTGATTGTGAGATTTGGCATTTTAGCTTTTTGGTCAATGTTGATATTGATGTTTTTGTAAAGGCTGAAAAGCCGTAACATAAATGAATAAATTGTGATATAAACACCTAAAATAATAAATATGGAGAATTCAAAAAAAGGTAAATGTCCTGTCATGCATGGGGCAAATACGGACAGCAATAGTTCTGTAATGAGTTGGTGGCCAAATGCACTAAATCTGGATATCTTACACCAGCACGACACCAAGACAAATCCACATGGTGAAAACTTCAATTACCGGGAAGAGTTTAAAAAACTTGATTTAGAAGCTGTAAAGAACGACTTGAAAAAACTTATGACAGACAGCAAAGATTGGTGGCCTGCTGACTGGGGACATTATGGAGGTTTAATGATCAGGATGGCATGGCACAGTGCAGGAACATATCGTACTGCTGATGGTCGCGGAGGCAGTAACACGGGTAACCAGCGCTTTGCACCTCTTAATAGCTGGCCCGACAATGTGAACCTGGATAAAGCACGAAGATTATTATGGCCGATCAAGAAGAAATACGGCAACAAACTATCATGGGCTGATTTAATGATATTGGCAGGAAATATGGCTTATGAATCAATGGGATTCAAAACATATGGATTTGGTGGTGGCCGTGAGGATATCTGGCATCCTGAAAAAGATATATACTGGGGTGCTGAAAAAGAATGGCTGGGAAAAGACCGGTATTCGGATAAATCTGACGAAGCATCGCTTGAAAATCCTCTGGCTGCAGTCCAAATGGGATTGATTTATGTAAATCCTGAAGGTGTTGACGGAAATCCTGACCCCTTAAAAACTGCCCAGGCCATGCGTGTAACATTTGAGCGAATGGCTATGAATGATGAAGAAACTGTTGCATTAACGGCCGGTGGACATACGGTTGGTAAAACGCACGGAAATGGAGATGCTTCTGTTTTAGGACCCAATCCTGAAGAGGCACCTATCGAAGAGCAAGGATTTGGATGGCATAATCCAAAAGGTAAAGGTAACGCAGAAAATACAGTTACAAGTGGATTGGAAGGAGCCTGGACAAGCACTCCTGACAAATGGAACAACAGCTATTTCTATTTACTCTTTACTTACGACTGGGAAATCAGAAAAAGTCCTGCAGGAGCAAAACAGTGGGAGCCTGTCAATATTAAAGAGGAAGACAAACCTTTCGATGCTCACCTTCCCGGCGTTCGGAGAAATCCTATAATGACCGATGCAGATATGGCATTAAAAAAGGATCCTGAATACCGGAAAATATCAGAGCGTTTTTACAAAGATCCCGAATATTTTTCTCAGGTGTTTGCCAAAGCCTGGCTTAAACTTACTCATAGGGATTTAGGTCCAAAAAGCCGTTATCTTGGTCCCGATGTTCCCAAAGAAGATTTTATCTGGCAAGATCCGATTCCTTCGGTAAGTTATACACTTTCAGAATCAGAGATTGAAGATCTGAAAATGAAACTTCTCAATTGCGGTTTAACACCGACAGAACTTATCAATACTGCCTGGGACAGTGCAAGAACATTCAGATGTTCTGATTTCCGCGGTGGTGCCAATGGTGCCAGAATCCGCCTTGCACCTCAAAAAGACTGGCCAGGGAATGAACCAGAACGCCTTAAAAAAGTACTGAGTGCACTTGCCGGGATCCAGTCAGGATTAAGTAAAAAGGTAAGCATTGCCGATTTGATTGTTTTAGGTGGAAGTGCTGCCATTGAAAAATCCGCTGAAAAAGCAGGAGTGAAAATTAAAGTTCCATTTGCACAAGGAAGAGGTGATGCAACAGCTGAAATGACAGATGCAGAATCATTTTCAGTACTTGAACCATTGCATGATGGTTATAGAAACTGGCAGAAAGAGGATTATGCCGTAAAACCAGAAGAAATGCTTCTCGACAGAACACAGTTGATGGGATTAACAGCTCCCGAAATGACTGTTTTAATTGGAGGAATGCGTGTCTTAGGCACTAATCATGGAGGAACCAAACACGGAGTATTTACTGAAAGAGAAGGTGTTTTAACTAACGATTTTTTTGTAAATCTGACAGATATGAAATACTCATGGCAACCTGTTGGTGAAAATCTTTACAATATTATAGAAAGAAAAACAGGAAAAATCATATGGACTGCTACAAGAGTCGATTTAGTTTTTGGATCTAATTCAATACTGCGTTCTTATGCCGAATTTTACGCTCAAGACGACAACAAAGGAAAATTTGTAAATGATTTTATCAAAGCATGGGTGAAAGTTATGAATTCAGACCGTTTTGATATAAAAAAATAAAACCGGATAATGGATTAAACATTCCTGAGATCTGAAGACAAAGAATTCTCAAAACGGGATACTGTTTTTGTTTCCCGGATTAGGTATATTTGCACTTCATTTACTTGTTTTATTCTATGAGCTAATGCATAGTATTATTGCTAATGCAGCTATGTTATTATTATTTGGTGTTTATTTAAAAATTTACAAATATGGATTTTTCCAATATGACAAATGAGATCCTAAAAGGATTAAGTACATGGGAATCAAAACTGACTAAGTTATCTGAGGATACTATTATGAATAAACATAATGATCAAAACAGGACCATCAAAGAGATTCTTGGGCATATGGTAGATTCTGCATCAAATAATACTCACAGAATTATCCATTTACAATATCAGAATAGCCCTTTCAGTTTTCCTGATTATGCTGCAAATGGTAATAATGATAGATGGATTGCAATACAGAACTACCAGGGAGAGCATTGGAAAAATTTGATTCAACATTGGAAATATAGTCATATTCATCTGGTTCACGTAATAAAAAATGTTAATCCCGAAAAATTGGATAATGAATGGATTTCAGATTCAACATCTGATAAGATCAGGCTAAAAGATATGATTACTGATTTTTTGAGACACTTTAATTTACATCTTGCAGAGATTCAGGAATTAATTGACAAGTAATTTTTTATGACGCAATATCATTTACGAAATCGTCCCAACAGAGAATTAAAGGAAGAATCTGATATTGATGCTATTCTAAACAAGGGGAAGTTTGCTGTGATTTCTATGTGCAGGAACAATGAACCATATATTGTAACCCTTAGCTATGGCTATGATTCAGAGAAAAAAACTCTTTATTTTCATTCTGCAAAGAAGGGATTAAAACTGGATTTCATAAATTCCAATAAAAGAGTATGTGCTACTGTTATTGAAGATGGTGGATACATTATTAATGAGTGCTGTCATGAATATAAGTCAGTTGTTTTCCGGGGTGATATGCAAATTGTTAATGACATTGGTGAGAAAAAACATGGAATGAATATTTTGCTTCATCATTTAGAGAAAAAAGACTCAATAATTGAAGAAAAGTTGATAAGATCTTATGATTCTTACTCAAAAATGGAGATACTGAGACTTGATATTAAGCAAATACATGGAAAGGCTGGACGATAATTAAATAAAAAACAGAATGATTTCAGGCATGACAATCCTTATTGACCATTATGTAACAGATGGCGCATCTATGGCCAGGTTCCAGAACGGCTTGACAGATCTCAAAGGAAACGGGAAAGAATCAGATAATACCAAGTTCTTACACAGACTGTATAATGCCGCTTTTATATACAGTTTGTATAGAAATTATAACCCACATAATACAAAAACATTTTCTACTTTTGTTTCAAATAATAAATAATGGATACTGCAGATATCTTAATCAAGATAAGGAGAATTGTCAGGTCAGTAGATATTGAATCAAAGAAAATCCAAAAGGAATATGGGGTAAGTATTCCTCAGGTTTTATGTTTAAATTTCTTACATAAATCACCCAATTATCAGTCGACACAGGCAGAAATAAAGAATTTCCTGAACCTTAATTCAAGTACTGTTAGTGGAATTATTAACAGACTTGAGAAGAAAGGACTTCTGGCCAGGTTACCAAAATACGGTGATAAACGCGTTGTGAATATCGCCCTCACATCAGCTGGTGACAGGCTCTTAGGCACTATCCCATCACTTCTGCATGAACAATTATCTGAAAAACTTCAGAAGCTGGATGATTCAGAAATTAGAAAAGTAGAAGACAGTCTGGATACGTTGGTAACTTTGTTAAGAATAGAGCACGTCAAAGCATCTCCTTTAATTACCTTAGATGGTGATTTAGAGGATATTAATGAAGACTGACCTTGCCCGGAATCAAGCCCTCAATTAAGTCATTCTAAAACAACATATTCAAAATATACTGTATTTAATTAGTAGTATTTAGTCCTTTTTTGTATTTTTGTTCGCATAGAAACAAATTTTATTTTATGATATACAACACAATACAAAAAGAGATAGCATACAAGATTGAGGAAGAATCAAAATTGTCGAATTGGAAAGACTGGAAATGGCAAATAAAGAATTCTATCAGAACCTTAGAAAAGTTTGAATATTTGACAGGTATTAAATTCGAAGAAAAGGAAAGAGCTGATTTAGAAAAGACATTTAAAAAATTCCCATTATCAATTACTCCTTATTATCTGTCATTAATTGATAAGCAGAACTATAAAAATGACCCGGTTTTCAAACAATCCTTTGGCAGCAAGGAAGAGCTTATAACGCGTCCATCTGAGCTTGCAGATCCACTTTCAGAAGACAAGGACAGTCCTGTAGAAGGGATTACACACAGATACCCTGACAGAGTACTTTTTCACGTCAGCAATATTTGTGGGATGTATTGCAGGCATTGCACACGAAAACGTAAAGTCGGAGATGTTGACTTTGTACCTTCAAAAGATCAGTTATCAGAAGGGATTGAATACATAAAGAATACACCACAGGTCAGGGATGTATTACTCTCCGGAGGTGATCCATTTATGTTGCCTGATGATAAAATAGACTGGCTGCTCTCTGAGATCAAAAAAACACCACATGTTGAAATAATTCGTATAGGAACAAGAATACCAGTAGTGCTTCCATACAGAGTTACAGACAACCTGGTTTCGATATTAAAGAAATATCAGCCCTTGTGGATCAATACTCACTTTAATCACCCGAAAGAGATAACAGCTTCATCGAAAGAATCCTTGGCCAAACTTGCCGATGGAGGTTTTCCTTTAGGTAATCAGTCGGTTTTATTGGCTGATGTAAATGATTGTCCAAGGATAATGAGATCATTATTGCACAAACTGGTTCAAAACAGGGTACGTCCCTACTATTTATACCAATGTGATCTTTCAGAAGGTCTGTCTCATTTCAGAACACCGATTGGTAAAGGAATTGAGATAATGGAAAGCCTTATTGGCCATACCAGTGGTTTTGCCCGTCCTACTTATGTTATTGATGCTCCGGGGGGTGGTGGTAAAATACCTGTGATGCCTAATTATATAATTTCGTGGTCAACAAATAAAGTTGTACTCCGAAATTACGAAGGGGTTATTACTACCTACAAAGAGCCTGATAGTTACGAGCCCAAGATGTGTAACCGGGATTGCGATAACTGCGATTTGGAATTAAACCTGGATGAGAGAGACGAGTCAGCAGCAATTGGGATTGAAAAACTACTTTCTGATTCCTGCGACACCATTTCTCTGATACCGGGAGATAATGAAAGGTTACAGAGGAGGAATGGAAATGCATGACAAGGTTGATGTAATAGGGAAAGGTTCAGTAATACAACATGGAACGTATAATGACAGGGTTTATTTAATGAAACTGGATGAAGGTGATGTTGATATAATAATACCGGAACTATCAAAACTGTCAAAGGAAAAAGGTTATTCCAAAATATTCTGTAAAGTCCCAAAGTATATAGCTCCCCTGTTTTTTATGGATGGTTATATTCTTGAAGGTTTTATTCCAAAGTTTTTCAAGAACCAGGATGATGTTTTCTTCGTTTCCAAATTTCTCAGTTCAGACAGATTACTGAATATCGAAAAAAAACAACTTGCCATCCTGTCTGACCAACTTGTAGAAAGAGCAGAGAAGAATCGAAACCTGAAAAAGCAGGCACATGGCTACAGCATCAGAACGCTTGACAAATCAGATGTTGAACAGATTACAGATATATACAGGGAAGTTTTTGAAACTTACCCCTTCCCTATTCATAATCCAGGTTATATACAAAAAACAATGCGAGAGAACGTGCAGTACTTTGGAGCAGAGAAAGACGGGAAATTAGCTGCACTTTCTTCATCTGAAATTGATTTTAAAGGGCAAAATGCTGAAATGACTGACTTTGCAACTCATCCTGATCACACAGGGAATAATCTGTCAAATTTATTATTGAGACAAATGGAAAAACAAATGAAGCAGCAGGGGATAAACACCCTTTATACCATAGCGCGGCTGAATTCGATTCCGATGAACAAAACGTTTTTAAAAAATGAATATCAATATTCCGGCACACTCATAAAAAACACAAATATTGCAGGCAACATTGAGAGTATGAATATTTATTACAAGCAAATTTAATATGCCGGAATATCTGTTTATTTCATTAAAAGAATTCCCGTCCTGTCAAAATAGAGCAGGTACACATGAAATTTTTTCACTGAGCACAAAGGGATATACAAAATGCAGATGTATAACAATGACATGAATTTACATGGGAGTTTATTAAATGAGTTGGATAGATATTACAATATTTTGCACCTACTTAACTGCCATGCTGGGTGTAGGGTTCTATTTTATGAGAAGGAACACTTCCACAGACGACTATTATGTTGGTGGAAGAAAGTTAAGCAGTATACATATTGGTCTTTCTGTTGTTGCAACTGATGTTGGTGGTGGCTTTTAGATTGGACTAGGAGGTCTGGGGTTTGCTATGGGCTTATCCGGAAGCTGGTTGCTTTTCACAGGGCTTGTTGGAGCCTGGTTAAGCGCTGTACTCTTAATTCCCAAAGTATCAGACTTAGCACGTAAAAAAGGATTCTTATCTTTTCCTCAATTCCTTGAGCATGTTTATGATAAGAAGGTTGCTTTACTGGCAGGTGTAATTTCTGCAATAGGTTATTTAGGCTTCACAAGTTCTCAGATCCTGGCAGGTGCAAAACTGGCTTCTTCTACTTTTTCCGGCCTGTCATTAAATCAGGCTCTGTTGATAATGGGAGTAGTTGCAGTTATCTACACGGTATTAGGTGGACTTAAAGCGGTAATATACACAGATACAGTTCAGTGGATTGTATTAATGACCGGATTGGTTTTCATCGGACTTCCTTTTGCTTATTTTAAGATTGGTGGATTGGAAACAATTAAATCAACACTTCCGCCGTCATTCCTTAGTATAACTGCCATATCGTGGCAAAATATTGTCAATTGGATGTTTACTATAATTCCGATCTGGTTTATTGGTATGACATTATATCAGAGAATATATGCTGCAAAAGATACTAAAACTGCTCAAAAAGGATGGTTTATAGCCGGGTTGTTTGAGTATCCATTAATGTCTTTTGTTGGCGTAATATTAGGAATGTTCGCCCGTGTTGCATTGGATAATGGTCTATTACCTGGTTACACAACAACGAATCTTGATGCAGAAATGGGATTACCTGTACTGCTAAGAACAATTCTGCCGGTAGGCTTTTTAGGAATCGTACTATCTTCATACTTCTCAGCAATTATGTCGACTGCTGATAGTTGTTTAATGGCATCGTCGGGAAATATTCTGACAGATGTATTAGGAAAACATAATTCTAAAAACGGCTTGCGTTATTCTCAGATTCTCACTTTAATAATTGGAGCTCTGGCCCTGTTGATTGCTTTAAAGATGAGTAGCGTTCTGGAATTGATGCTTCATTCATACTCGTTTATGGTTTCAGGAATGTTTATTCCTGTTTTGGCTGCATTATTTCTGAAGAACCCTAATCCGGTTGCAGCACTTTCTTCAATGATAGCTGGTGGGGGTACCACTTTAGTATTAATAATTTCAGGAATTAGTTTACCATTAGGTTTAGATGCAAATATCTTTGGGATTGGAATATCTATACTAGCATATTGGCTAACTTCATTAATTCCGAATAAAAGACTATTGCTCAGTCGTTAATATTCTTATTCGGCGACATTGACTGACCTGTGAAATTCCTCATAAAACCCCCTTCTGTTGGTGGGTTAAGAGAGTATCTAATGCATTTCATAAAGAGTATAGCAGCATCAATGCTATTACATGTATGGTAAATATTATATTTTCGCAATATGGAATCATTCCGTATACTCATTATAAATACATGTAAGTTCCATTCGACCATTGAAATAATTATATACCCGAATGAAATAATAAATAAATAAACGCGTGAAATAATTAATACAAGACAAAATGCCAAGTTTATCCCCAGGCACTCCCGGTGCAAAAGAAGCCTATGGAATTGCAATTCTAAGAAATGATTATAGCATTTGTATACCTTCAAAAGCACTTGAAAGATACAATATCACAAATAATGATCTTGTACTCCTGACATCTACCCGTAAAGGAGAAGGAGGACTTGCAGTGCTGAATTATAATTATGCCAAGCAAACTGTGTTTAGCCAAATCATTCAACAAATAAATGATATTGACCTTCTTGTATATATCAAATCAAGACCATATGCTTTGACGAAAGTATTACAAAACCGTGTTTTTCTTAACAATGATTTCATGGAAGCTTGTAACTTAAAAATTGGTGATAAATTGCTTGTTATCAAAAGCACTACCATAGCGATGAGCTTCTCACCTGTCGAAATATGGAAAATAAAATTTCTGAAAAGAGGTTTTACAGAAGCAGTCAAAAATCTGGAAAAACTTGATATATTTTAGAAAAAAAACTGTAATAAGCACTTATTTTAAAATATTTGGTAGGGTAAACAGAAAATCAAAGGTCATAAAAATATAAAATCATTAACTTTTCAGTAATTCATTTTATATTATGATAAAACATATTTTTTCCGGGGTTCTCGTATTAATAATTTTAGCCTTCTCAGGGGACAGAGGACCTTATAAAGACGGTAATTATAGCGGCATTTCCCGGGCTATTTACACTAATGAACCATATTATGGGTATTCAAAGATTACTATTGAAAATGGGATAATTACCAGGATAAATTTTTTTGTTCGTGACTCCTCCAAACATGAATATTTTGATGAAAAGTATGAGAAATATTTTGCCGGAAACGATGAATATATAAAGCAATGCAGAAATGATTGGAAAGGAATTCAGTCCTATCCTGACAGCCTGTTAAAACATCAGGATCCGGAAAAAGTAGATGTTATTAGTGGTGCAACCTGGTCATATAATTTGTTTAAAGCTTCAACTCTGGAGGCTTTATCAAATGCTAAAAAAACAGAATAATAAATTTTTAGCGATACCGGTACTATCAATCTGGGTATGTTGTTTCTCTTCTGAGGAATAATTGAGATGGTCTGTTGATACTGGACAAATTGGTTCACAATTTCAATAGACCTCACCTTAATGAAAACAAAATAAACAACAAGGAATATACACTTTTCAGGCAAGTGTCATGTACGGATAAAAATAATTTTCTCTGCTATAGCATTTCAGACCGTTTTTTTTAACTTTACATTTCAGGAATCATGTAACAGTGAATGATTATTCATATTATCAGAATTATAATGTATTATATTTATCTTCTGAATATCACATTTATATACTAATATATCCTTATATTCAAACCACTATCTAACTTAACTCTTTATTCAGTATGAAAAGACTTTTATTTTTATCAATTGTTATGCTGCTACTGGCTGCATGCAATTCTGATCCAGGTCAGGATCTGAAACTCAATGATCTTGAGTATTTTGAAACACAAGGGGTCAATGTTCTTGTGTACAATAACCTTTTTACCGGAGGTTTTAACGATGAGAAAACCGCCGGTATAGAATTAATTCATCATGGTGTCAGAACAGCGCAAGGAGGTGCTATAAGACTTTCCAACACTCCTGAACAGTGGGATCTTGTTCCTGCTATACCGACCAGGACGGTAGACTCAGTATCGCAAAGCATTGAGTCTGTATTGAGGTATGAAGATTACGATTTTGATTCGAGGGTAGTTGTTACGGCAAAGGGTAAAGGAGTTGAAATATCTGTTTATCTTGACAACCCTGTTCCTCCGGAACTTGAAGGTAGTGCCGGATTTAATCTTGAGTTTCTGCCTTCTCAGTATTGGGGAAAGACCTATTTGATGGATGGTCGTCCCAGTCTGTTCCCCCGCTATGTAGTAGGCAACACTATTACCAGGCCAAACAGCGAAAAAATCAAGCAATTCAAGGGCTATGTAACTTCCGATGACAGGGGAACCGGCAAATTTATTGATCCTCTTCCTTTAGAGACCGGCCGCTCTTTCGTTCTAGCACCAGATGATCCTGAGCGTTTGGTAAAAATTTTCTCGGATGATACCGACCTGATGCTTTTCGACGGTCGAATACTGGCACAAAACGGTTGGTTTGTCGTTCGCAGTTTGCTTCCTGCAGGAAAAACAGGTAAGGTTTTGACCTGGACAGTAGAGCCAAATGCCATAAAGGGCTGGGTAAGAGAGCCTAATATCGGCTTCTCTCAGGTTGGTTACATACCTTCACAACAGAAGGTCTCTGTCATTGAACTTGACAAGAAAGACACACCGCTTGCAAAAGCATCGATATATAAAGTAAGCGACGATGGCAAAGCTTCCGAAGTATTCAATGGCAAAACAGAGCCATGGGGTGACTATTATAAATATCACTATGTACAATTCGATTTTTCATCAGTTAACGATCCTGGTATTTACTATATTCAATATGGCGACTATAAGACAAATAACTTTTTAATAGAAGATAATGTCTATGATAAGATGACAGATGCCACCAGTGATATATGGATACCAATACATATGAATCACATGTTCGTTAACGAAGCATACAGGGTATGGCATGGCGAGCCTTTCAAGGACGGTTATCTTCAGGCTCCCCCCAACACAGACCACTTTGACCTCCATGGGCAAGGACCAACAACGGACACCAGATTTAAAGGGCTGGAATTGATCCCCGGATTAAATGTAGGTGGTTTCTTCGACGCCGGCGATTTTGATATCGAAACCGGTTCAAACATTGGCGTAGTACAGAACTTTGTTCAAACATGGGAATATTTCGAACCTTTACGTGATCAGACTTTTGTTGATCAGAAACAACGTTATGTTGACCTCCATCGTCCGGATGGGACACCAGACATACTGCAGTATATCGAGCATGGAACAATGCAACTGGTAGCCCAGGCAGAAATTATCGGTCACATGGCACAAACTCTCTCTAACTCTGTTCTGGATAATTACCATCATCTTGGTGATGCAGCCTCCATAACCGATGGTCTTCCCTATAATCCTAACCTCGGACCTTACGAAGTAGCCCGTGACGGCCGGTCGAGCGGAGTAAAAGATGATATGTGGGCTTTTACAAGCCGTAATCCGGGACTGGACCTGAGAGCTGC
This sequence comes from Bacteroidota bacterium, assembly GCA_012729475.1. GTDB lineage: Bacteria > Bacteroidota > Bacteroidia > Bacteroidales > VadinHA17 > LD21. Next base: position 1,499 of record JAAYDB010000116.1, on the reverse strand, counting down.
AACAATGTTTGCAGCAGCAAGCCGGGCATTGAAGGGATATAACGACAATCTTTCGGCAAGGGCATTAAGACAATCAAAAAGGCTCCTGGAAGAGTCAACTGAATTACTTGCCAATCGACCACAGGGCGGTGGTTTCCGGGGCGGAGGAGCAGCAAATATGGAAACTAATCTTCAGCTGTACATCTCAACCGGTGAACAACAATATATAGATGAATTTCAGGAACTTTTATGGCCTGCACTTGAGCGTAACGTCAGTTACACCATATTGACAGCATTACATGCTATACCACACATGGACGAATCCTTCAAAGAAAAGCTCCGTCCATATGTTGTTAAATACAAAGAATATATCGACGAACTTGAAAATGATAATCCTTACGGAGTACCCATAGGTCTTGGTAACTGGGCAGGAGGCGGAAGTATTGTGAGCTTTGGTACCACCATTTGTTTCGCTAATAAACATTTCCCTGATATTATTGATGCCAGCCATGCTTTCAAGGCAACAAACTGGCTGTTTGGCTGTCATCCTTATCACAATTATTCACTAGTTGCAACCATTGGCGCCACTCGTCCCAAAGAAGTCTTTTACGGTAATAACAGGGCTGATTTCTCATTCATTCCGGGCAATGTAGCTCCGGGTATATTATTCAGACAGCCTGACCACTTTGAAAACTACGACGACTGGCCATTTATCTGGGGACAGAACGAGGGAACAATTGGGGGAAATACCAGTTATTTAATTTTTGGATCAGCGTTTAAAGATATGATAAAATAAATAGTTTGTTCAAAATAGTCTTGGATCAATAACTGATTCAACATTTTCATGATTAGCACAAGTTATATGTCTTCTTCTTAAACACATGTAACTTGTGCTATTTTTTTGTGTAAACCAAAGATTAATTCTTAAATAAATACCCTATCTTTATTAGATATTCATTTAATTAATCATTTAAACCTGATTACAATGGAAATAATTGTCACGATTATCATAGGAGCATTAGCCGGATGGCTGGGCAGTATGATCTATAAAGGCAGTGGCCTGGGCATCATTGGGAATATCCTGGTTGGAATTGTTGGAGGTTTTCTGGGGTACTGGCTTTTGGGGAAACTTGGTATTAGTCTTGGTACCGGATGGATTGGTGCTATTTTAACAGGTGCTATCGGAGCAATAATTATTCTGTTTTTGTTCAATCTGATATTCAAAAAACGATAGGAGCTGACGCATGCATGCTCATTATCCGGTGTTTAGCAATGCCTGATATTACTTTCGTCTAACAATTACCTGGAGATAAAATAACTATAGCCGGGTGGATAGTATATTTGTGATCCCAGCTGCTACAGGATATTATATGGCTTGAAAACAACCCTTACAGTGTATCCGTCCTACGAACTCCATCTTTTTTGATGGCAGCTTAGTTCGTAGCTTTGGATCATGAGAAAAATCCAACGACACACCCAGGCTGAGATGTTCGCTCACGTGGAGGCCTGCAGGAAGAGTA
>JAAYDB010000115.1 GCA_012729475.1 Bacteroidota bacterium | reverse complement strand
GCTCAGGGCTCAGGGCATAATGAGTACAGAAGCCGGTCTAACATAGAACACAACACCCTGTCAAACAGCCTCTTAAACCCCCTTTAGGGGGTAGGGGGTCGGAAAGAGCACAGGGCAAAGGGCACAGGGCACAGAGCGCAGGGAAGGGCGCAGGGGTTAGGGGTTAAAAAAAGAACTACCAGTTACGTAGTAAATCTCCTGTAATAAAATACTCTTATTTCTGTTTCATTTTGGCATCGATACTCAGAGTGGCATGAGGCACTGCCCTGAGACGCTCTTTGGAAATAAGCTTACCTGTTTCACGGCATATACCGTAGGTCTTGTTCTCTATTCTTACAAGCGCTGCCTGAAGATGTTGTATGAACTTGAGCTGACGCTGTGCAAGACGGCCAGCTTCTTCTTTTGATAAAGTAGTAGCCCCCTCCTCAAGTACCTTAAAGGTAGGAGAAGTATCCATGGTGTCATTACTCTCTTCGTGAGTTATGCTGGATTTGAGTATTTCATAATCTCTTTTGGCTTTGTCCAGCTTCGCCATGATGATCTGCCTGAACTCTTCAAGCTCTTCATCCGAATATCTTGTCTTTTCAGCCATAGCATAACGTATTTATTATCCGGCAAAGGTATTATTTTTTACTTAATTAAAAAATCTTGTGTGATTCTTATATCTTGCTGACTATGAGAGCCGTACATAAGCTGCTCCTGGGTGCCTGAAATTGCCTCAGGCAAATTTCAGCTTAGCGGTCTTTTGATATCTTAACTTTCACATTTACATTATCAATATCTATCTCACGGAAATCATCACCATCAACATCAGGCAATATTTCAATTGACGTAGCCAGTGTCTGTGTACCAATATATTTTGAGTGTCTGTTAACAGCTTCTTTTAAGAAATTCTTATCCTCAACAATTATTTTAATTTTATCTGTTACATCATATCCGTTCTCTTTCCTGATATTCTGGACCCTGTTAACCAGTTCCCTGGCTATACCCTCATAGTGCAGTTCATCAGTCACTGACACATCGAGGGCTACGGTAAGCCTGCCCTCATTGGCAACCTGCCAGCCAGGGATATCTTCGGAAAAAATCTCCACATCTTCTTCACTAAGGGTAATGACCTGTCCCTTTATTTCAAATGAAAAGGATCCTTCTGCTTCAAAAGAATAAATATCTTTTTGTGACATCCCGGCAACGGCATTACTTATATCCTTCATCATCTTACCGTGTTTCGGTCCCAGTTTCCTGAAATCCGGTTTTATCTTTTTCACCAGTACGGAAGAGGTGTCTTCTATATACTCAACCTCCTTAACATTAACCTCTGCCAGGACAAGATCCTTAACGGCTTCAAACTTTTTACTGAAAGTTTTATCAGGCAATGGTATCAGTATCTTCGACAAAGGCTGACGCACCTTGATATTCACTTTCCTCCTTATCCCGAGAACCATGGATGATATTTTCTGGGCTATACCCATCCTCTCCTCAAGGTCTTTATCGATCAGATCCTTGTCATATTCAGGGAAACAGGCCAGGTGGACAGATTCTTCGTTATGCCGTCCTGTTGTCCTGTTCAGGTCACGGAAAAGCTGATCCATATAAAAAGGAGCTATGGGAGCTGCCAGACGGCTTACTGTCTCGAGGCAGGCAAAGAGGGTCTGGTAAGCAGCTATCTTATCAGCATCATATTCACCTCCCCAGAAACGTTTTCTGTTAAGCCGCACATACCAGTTACTGAGATTCTCAATGACAAAGTCCTGAATAGCTCTGCCAGCTCTGGTAAGATCATAATTCTCATAACATTCTCCCACTTCTTTAACAAGGGAATGAAGCAAAGAAATTATCCAGCGGTCTATTTCCGGTCTTGTATTAACCAGCATATCCCTCTCAGCAAACCTGAAATTATCTACGTTGGCATAGAGAGCAAAGAAGGAATAGGTGTTATACAGTGTACCGAAGAATTTACGTTTCACCTCATCAACACCGGCCATATCAAATTTAAGGTTGTCCCATGGCTGGGCATTGGTTATAAGATACCACCTGAGAGGATCAGAACCATGTTCCTCTATTGCACTGAAAGGATCTACTGCATTACCAAGTCGTTTCGACATCTTGTTCCCGTTTCTGTCGAGAACCAGTCCGTTGGAGATAATATTCCTGTATGCCACTGAATCGGATATCATGGTAGCTATGGCATGAAGTGTAAAGAACCATCCCCTTGTCTGATCCACCCCTTCTGCAATATAATCGGCAGGAAACATTTTGCTGAAGTCATCCCTGTTCTCAAAAGGATAATGGGCCTGGGCATAAGGCATAGCTCCTGAATCGAACCACACATCTATAAGATCAGGCTCACGGAACATTTTTTTGCCGGAAGGACTCACAAGAACTATTTCATCTACGAAAGGACGGTGGAGATCAAATTTCTCATAATTATCTTTGGAATTATCTCCGGGAATAAATCCTTCCAGTGGATTTTTCTTCATGAAACCTGCCTTGACAGATTTTTCTATTTCGTCTTTCAGTTCTTTGGCTGACCCGATACATTTCTCTTCTTGCCTGTCGGCTGTAGCCCATATAGGCAATGGAGTACCCCAGAAACGTGAGCGTGACAGGTTCCAGTCGACAAGGTTTTCCAGCCATTTACCAAAACGGCCCTTCCCCGTTGATAATGGTTTCCAGTTGATGGTATCATTTAGTTCGATCATCCTCTCGCGAAAAGCGGTGGTACGGATAAACCATGAATCGAGCGGGTAATACAGTACCGGTTTGTCCGTCCTCCAGCAATGCGGGTAACTGTGTACCATTTTCTCTATCCTGAACACTTTGCCATTCTGCTTCAGCATAACAGCTATGTCGACGTCAAGAGTGTCGGCACCGGCAGGGACAGAGTCATCGTACTCATTTTTTACCGGACGTCCTGCGAACTGTTTATATGTATTAACATTAACCCTTTCTTTTATAAAATCTTCTTCTATATCGTCAACAGGAACCATGTAACCCCTTTTGTCAACAAGCGGACCGTAAGTACCGTCTTTTCTTCTGACCAGCAGCGGAGGGACTCCTTTTTCCTTTGCTATCCTGTAGTCATCAGCTCCGAAAGTGGGAGCTATATGAACGATACCTGTCCCGTCAACAGTTGTGACAAAATCGCCTGTGAGCACCCTGAAGGCACCTTCACCGGGTTTAACCCAGTCTATCAACTGTTCATAGGCAATATCTTCCAGTCTGCTGCCGGGAAACTCATCAAGGACCTTGTAAGGTATTTTTCTGTCGCCTGCTTTGTATTCCATAATCTCCATACCGGCATTCTCAGCAGAGAACCAGGCATGAAGGAGTTCTTTTGCGAGAATAAGTGTCAAAGCCTGTCCGGTATAAGGATTGAAGCTCCTGACTTTTACATAAGTAATATCCGGTCCTACTGCCAGAGCAGTGTTGGACGGCAGTGTCCACGGTGTGGTGGTCCATGCCATTATATGGATATCGTCTGTATCGGTTTCATCAAAAAGAAATTCTGATCTTTCATCACGTACAACCTTAAAAAGGGCTGTACAGGTAGTGTCTTTCACATCGCAGTAACAACCGGGCAGGTTAAGTTCATGTGAGCTGAGTCCGCTGCCTGCTGCAGGTGAATAGGGTTGAATAGTATAGTCTTTGTACAGATATCCCTTGTCGTAAAGTTGTTTCAGAAGCCACCATAGCGTCTCAATATACCTGTTGTCATAAGTAATATACGGATCGTCCATGTTAACCCAATAACCCATTTTGCGGGTCAGGTCTTCCCACTGATCAGTATATTTCATCACATCGGTACGGCAGGCTTTGTTAAAATCTTCTATAGATATTTTATCAGTACCTATATCCTCCTTTGTTATCCCGAGAGCTTTTTCCACGCCCAGTTCCACAGGTAGTCCATGGGTGTCCCAGCCGGCTTTTCGTCTGACCAGATAACCACACTGTGTCTTGTAACGGCATACAATATCCTTTATAGTACGCGACAAAACATGGTGTATTCCCGGGACGCCGTTTGCGGAAGGCGGACCTTCATAAAAAATAAATTCCCCCTTGCCATCAACCTCTCTTATACTCTTGTGAAAAGTATCGCTCTCATCCCATATTTTCAGGATTTCCTTGTTCACTTTGGAGAGATCCAGTTTTTTGTATTCAGGAAAGCGTTCTCCCATTGATTCAATTAATTAATATGTACTTTGATAAAAACGGACAAAGATAATAAAAGTTGAAGAAGTTGAAAAAGTTGAAGAAGTTGAAAAAGAAGGTTGAAGAAGGTTGAAGAGGTTGAAGGGGGTTAAAAGGGAAGATTATTTTTTTGCGGATTTAATCATATTGTTTATCATCAGAGAGATAACATGAATTTCCCCGCGGATTTCTGACATTTCTTTGGTTTTCAAATAGTCGAGATCATTACTTATTATAATCTGATTCAGTGTTTCCATCAGACTTGAGAACGCCATATTGTAGAAATGTATCTGGTCTTTTTTTGATATTCTTGCAGACCCTTCTGTAATATTTGAACAAACTGAAATTACAGCTCTTCTTATCTGAGGTATTAATCCAAACTTTTCTGATTCAGGAAAAGTGTTCGTTAGCACATATAACCTTTTTGTAAGGATTCTGGATTTTTGCCAGACCTCCAGCTTTTCAAAACTAAATAAATACATAATGAGAAATTTTAAGTTAATACAGCGATCATGTAAAAATACCCAAATTCTTAAAAACCCCCTTCAACTTTCTTCTTCTTTTTTTCTTCTTCAACCTCTTTAACCCTTTTCAACCTTCTTCAACTTTCTTCTTCAACCTCTTCAACCTCTTAAACCTTCTTCAACCATCTTCAACCTTCTTCAACCTTTTTTCCTACTTTTACATCATGTTAAAATTGGTAATATTGACCGGGGCAGGCATGAGTGCTGAAAGCGGGATCCGTACATTCAGAGATACAGGTGGATTATGGGAGGAATATGATGTGATGGAAGTTGCTTCTGCTGAAGGATGGGTAAGAAACAGGGATCTGGTGTTAAAATTTTACAATGACAGGAGACATCAACTGCAGGATTGTCAGCCTAATGAGGGCCACACAGGTCTTGCAGCTCTGGAGAAATATTTCGATGTTCATGTTATAACCCAGAACATTGATAACCTTCACGAGAAAGCCGGCAGCACAAAAGTTTTGCATCTTCACGGTGAGCTGACAAAAGCCAGAAGTTCTTCCGACCCTTCACTTATTTATGATATTGGCTATAAGGATATCAATCCCGGTGATACCTGCGAAAAAGGCAGTCAGCTCCGGCCTGATGTAGTATGGTTTGGAGAAGCAGTGCCGGCCATGGAAGAGGCAGTCCAATTAACTCAGCAGGCTGATATCTTTGCCGTTATAGGCTCATCACTCAATGTGTACCCTGCAGCCGGACTGCTGGATTATACCTCCCATGCCGATTCATTATGGCTTATTGATCCCAATGAGGTATCTTTCCCCGCCTACAGGAAGATTGAAGTGATAAGGGAAAAAGCTTCAGAAGGAGTCAGACAACTGACAGAAAGACTAATAAGTCGATACTTATGAAAAACAATGAAATAAAACGTTGATGTTTTTTTAACCTTGTGTTATTTCTATGAGCGCAGACAGAAAAATTATCATTGCCATAACAGGAGCCAGCGGTTCCATATATGCCCGGAAGCTTTTGGAAACACTGTCAGGAATGAAAAGACAGCCTGCTGAAATTGCCGTAATCCTTTCAGATAATGGCAGAGAGATATGGAAATCGGAGACAGGCACAGACTTTTCAGCATGGACTCCTCTCAAGGAATATAATAATAACTCTTTCTATGCTCCCTGTGCTTCCGGATCATCCTCTTACGACACAATGATCGTCTGTCCTGCTTCGATGGGTACCATTGGCCGCATAGCCAACGGCACATCGGATGACCTTATAGCAAGGGCTGCCGATGTGATGCTCAAGGAAAGAAGAAAACTTATTATTGTCCCGAGAGAAACACCTTATAACCTTATCCACATAAGGAATATGGAGAGTCTGACTTTGTCCGGTGCAATTATCTGTCCGGCAAGTCCCTCTTTTTACAGTAAGCCTGAAACTATTTCCGATCTGGTAATGACTGTTGTTGAACGTATTGTATCTCTTGCCGGCTTCGAAGCCGGCGTTTACCGATGGATGGAAAATGATTGACAGAAGAATAGTTAAATTCCTTAAGAAACATCATGTCCTGACAATTGCTACTTCGGTTGATAATAAACCCTGGTGCGCCAGTTGCTTTTATGTCTTTCTGGAAAAAGAAAATGCACTTGTTTTCACTTCAGACCTGACTACACGGCATGGCCGGGAATTCCTGATGAATAATCTTGTGGCCGGGACTGTGGCACTGGAGACAATGATAACAGGTATGATAAGAGGAGTGCAGTTTGAAGGCACCGTGGCGGAACCCGGTCCTGATCTTGAGGATATAACCAGAAATGCCTATCTTAAAAAGTTCCCTGTGGCAATGTTGATGGAGACACATCTGTGGATCCTCAGGCTGACCCATATCAAGTACACTGACAACAGGCTGGGCTTTGGGAAAAAGCTTATCTGGAAAGCTGAATAAACAAAATACTATTTACCCAGTTGTTGTTTTACAATTTTTGCAATGTATTTGCCAAGAATGTCGAACTCTATGTTCACTACAGTCCCCTCTTTTATCTGATGAAAATTAGTCACTTCCCAGGTAAAAGGTATAATGGCTACCTGAAATGACCGGGCTTGTGAGTTCACCACTGTGAGACTGACACCGTTCACTGACACTGATCCTTTCTCCACTGTAATATAATCATCCTGAAGAGGCTCATATTCAAAAGTATAATACCAGCTGCCTCCGGCTTCTTTCACCTCAGTACATATAGCCGTCTGATCAATATGCCCCTGAACCATGTGTCCGTCAAGACGTCCGTCCAGCTTTGTGCTGCGCTCCAGATTAACCTTGTCGCCGGATTTAAGCAGACCCAGATTAGTCTTCTCCAGTGTCTCCTTTATTGCAGTAACAGTATAGGTATCCTTGTCTTTCTTCACCACAGTAAGACAAACACCGTTATGTGAAATACTCTGATCAATCTTCAATTCATCAGCAAAAGAACATTTCATAGTGATATGAATATTGTCCTTCTCCTTCTCTATCCTGACTACCGGAGCAGCCTCTTCTACTATTCCTGAAAACATAATTTCACTTTTTTAATATTGTCCAAAAGTAATGAAAATTGAGTTCCCGGAAAAAAGAATCAGGAACTTCAGGCAATTACAGTAAAGGGTCTTAAACCTGACACTCCAGCCTGCCATGGCTATATGGGAAAGCGGATTAATTAAAAAAATTGTTGATTGATATTTACTTAAAGGCAGGCATGTCCTTTTTCCTTATCCTCTTCTTTTCAAGAGGATATCCTTCTCTCCTCCATGCTATCAGACCTCCTTTGAGATTATAGACCTTACGGTATCCAAGGTCGTAACATATCTCGCAGGCACGGGAGCTTCTGTAATCGTCGGTACAATAAAGAAACAAAGCATAGTATTTCGGAAGGGTATCCGACATTATTTCCAGGTAGCTGGAAAAAGGCATATTAACAGCATCCCTGATTCTGTTAGCACGGTATTCAAAGCCCTGTCTTACATCAATCAGAAGCACACTGTCTTCTTTAAGATACTGCAGATGAAAATAATAAGGATCAAGAGAGCTGTATTTTGAAGTATCAGGCAGCTGAGCACCTAATGAAAGGCAAATTAATGTACTACAGATTATTATTATAACTTGCTTTTGCATTGCCGATTCAAAAATAAAAATATGAGTATCAGGAATCATTAATAATATTTACAAAATCGCTTGAAAATCAATTTATTTACCCCTACCCCAAGGGGAGTAAATTGATTTTCTTCGCTCCCCTTGGGGCCGGGGTAGACGAAGAAAAT
>JAAYDB010000114.1 GCA_012729475.1 Bacteroidota bacterium | reverse complement strand
ATCAACGGTGACCTGTGAGCATATCTTGCAAAATTCACCTTCACAGGAAGAAACTCCGCAGCAGAGAAACAAAAAGACAACCGGAAAAAGGAGTTTTCTTTTCATTACAGGGTCTTTAGTTTTCAAATTTATGAAACTATTACCAAATAGAGCTCATATAATTTAAAATGGTTGCACATAAATCGGTATTTTTTTTCACGTAAATGCATCAAATGATTAAATTGCCAGTCATTTATACAGGAATGAAAAATTAACATAATAAAAGATATCATGGAAGAGAGCAGTATAAAAGAATCAAAAATGAAGAAACACGTTGTGGTTGTCGGTGCCATCCATATAGGATTTGGCTTCCTTGGACTGATAGGCGCACTTGCCGTGTTCTTTGCACTCAATTTTGCCAGGGGATTTGTACAACACGAGGAAGTCCCTGTTATGGTCCTCAGGTTTTTATCATTGAGCCTTCCCTTGCTCATAGGTTTTATGTCGACACTGGGACTGGTAGGGGGGATAGGACTTATTGCTTTTAAGCCCTGGGCACGTTATCTCATTATTGTAGTAGCAGCCCTGGGATGTCTGAATATCCCTATAGGGACTCTTAAGGGTGTCTATTCCCTTTGGGTATTGTTACAGGATGAAACTCTGAAGCTTTTTGAAAAGAAGCTGGTTGAAAGAACTTTATAATAGAATTAGTTTAGGGATTTTACAAAAGGAGAAGCCGTCCCGATTACTTTGGGTGACGGCTTCTTTTTCGTGTGTCGTGCATGGGCGATAACTCTGTGTGGATAGTTTAGTGAAGAGAGCTGTCCGATGGTTCGTAAAACAATGTGCAGCGTAGTGAAAAACAGGTGGCTGAGCACTTTCAATAACCTGTTGTAAAATCTTTCTCTGCAGCAGGAACTCCTTCTTTCATCCATAGAGGCATGGGTTCACCTTTAAGGTAATGTCCGAAGAACTGTGACATCCTCAACTGAAAATCAACTTTATTCGGATGTTTTAATGGCCAGTGAGGTTCTCCGACTGCCTCTGCCTGCTACAACAGATGCCTCTCCTGATCCGTCACAGTAACACAATGACCAGTTGTTACCTGTCTTATCCTTTTTGTCTTCAGCAGAGACAAGAAATGCGGCACGCTCACCTTTATCCGAAAGGGCCAGCTGACTGTATGCATCATCTTTACTGTAAATCCTCTCATGTCTGCCGGAATGCAGATCAATAATAATAATTCCGGGTGACAGCTCTTTTCCGTCTCCTGTGGTAGCACACATCAGTACTTCTTCTTCAGCAGCAAAAATGTAGGAAGTGACAAAAGGGATAGTGTCAGTGCTGCCATTAACAAGATTTCTTATATATAGATGATAACCATTTTCTTCCGACTCTTCTTTCGTTGTGCCAGGGGTCTGAACCTTTGATTCTGCCGGGTCAGATGAAGAAAGGATTTTGTCCGGGGGGCTTCCCTTGTCTGGTTCGCACTGATAAGCCATCCAGCCGGACCATTTGGCAGGGACTTTGTAATTCTTTATTCTTGTTATCGTATCGGATATACCTTTTTAAATGTTATATACTCCAAGCATATCAGAAGGCATATCCTCTTTTTTTGTTTTTCTGAGCTTAAGAGACCGGATAAGCGAATCCGGTTGTTTAAATGTCATTATGAGAAATTCAGAATCTGAAGTAAATGATATTCCGGTAGCGAAAGGGAAAGCAGCAACTTCTTCTGCATTGCTGTTGTATATTTTTACCTGGGGATCACCATCCCATGGCTCCAAAACAAAAGCAGTCGCCTTACCGTCGTTTGAGATGAGGCTTTCTGTTATCCTGTTCCATCTTTCAAGATCCGCAATAGTCAGCTCACCGGGTATCTGTGCAGGCAATGAAGCAAACATGCAAATTGCTGCATAAAGTAATGTGATTCTTTTCATTTCAGTCGTTTAATATATAAATTATCAATAAATTAAAGTATTTTTGGTTAGAAATGTGCCAACAGTAACAAACTTTATTGTTTATTAGTCATGCATTTCAGAAAATACAACGAGAAGACTATTGTTATTGTTTACTCACTACAATTATCTTATGGAAAGGGATATCCGCTCTTTATATTTATTTCACACATACTAACTCAATAACAAGATGCTCATGAAAAAAAGAGAATTTATTAAGGGAATGGGGCTGGCTGTTATAGCTCTGTTTTTACCAAAGAGAGCAAGAGCTCTGGAATATTATCCAAATCCTTCTGAAAAGAAATGGGCCATTCTGTATGGTACCTGGTGCGGTTCAACCCGCGATGCATCTCTATGGATATCTGAAGGCATGGATGGTATTGCAAATGTATTTGACGTTCGTGAAAATCCGGATCTTTCGGGCTATGACCATGTAGTTATCGGTGGTGCTATAAGGGCAAATGTCACCTCACAGGAGTTGCAGAATTATATTAAGAAGAACGCCACAATACTGAAGAGCAGGTTAAGAGGTTATTTTGCCGTTTGCGGTAACATGATGCAACCAGTCGGCCCGGAACAGACAAAGACTTTTATAGATAATCATCTGGCTCTTCTGGCAGGAGTCAGCAATCTGCCATCGCAGGTATTTCGCGGAAGAATCACATTCGGACTTATGGAACCGGATGTACGTAAACAGATGGAGGGGATGAAGATGCCGGAATATGATAATCTAAAGAGATCGGAGTGCATGACCTTCGGTAAGGAATTACTGAAGAAAGCTTAAACTAAGATCAGAGAATTAGTTATTAGTTTTTAAGTCAACAACCGCTGTTTAAGATATTACAGGTGACCTTTATTCTTTTACCGAGAACCTGTAAACAGTTCTTGACTTGAATTTTTTTCCTGGTTCAATGACAGTTGAAGGGAAGTCCGGCTGGTTAGGACTGTCAGGGAAATGTTGTGTTTCCAGACAAAAACCTGAACGGGAACGGAATCGTTTTCCCTCTGAAGGGTTTTGTTTCAGCCACATGAGGCCGTTACCTGTATAGAGCTGCATCCCAGGCTGATCGGTGCTCATCTCGATAGTGCGGCCGCTGATAGGGTCATAAACTATAGCATCTATCTTCTCCTTGTTGTCGAGAACATAATTGTGATCATATCCCGAAAAGACTTTATCTTCAAAAGTATCACCTATACTTGCCCCAAAAGCTTTTGGTGTGGTAAAATCGAATGGAGTGTCCTTTACTGAACGGATTTCTCCTGTGGGAATAAGTGTGGAGTTAAATGGAGTATAGGCCGAAGCTTTTAAAGTAATAATATGGTCAAATATATGTCCTTCAGAAGCTCCGTGAAGATTGAAGTAAACATGGTTGGTAACGTTAATAACACTCTTTTTATCGGTAGTGGCAACATAATCTATTATGATCTCATTTTTCCGGGTCCAGGTATATAGTACCTCAATATTTATTGTCCCGGGAAACCCTTCTTCCATGTCGGGACTGACTAATGAAAATTTTACAGCCGGTTTATTTTTATTATTTATTATCTCTGCATCCCACACTTTTGTATACCATCCGTTGGGGCCGCCGTGCAGGGTATTGGGTTTGTTATTTACAGGTAATTTATATTCAACTCCGTCGAGAATAAATCTTCCGTTTGCAATCCTGTTGGCATACCTTCCTACCGTAGCTCCTCCGAAAGCATCTCTCAGAACAGATTCAAGGTTATCGGAACCAAGAACAACATCAGCTTTTACTCCATTCCTGTCAGGTACTTCCACTCCTATTATTCTTGCTCCGTAATTGGTCAGATACAGAGTATTGCCGGCTTTATTGGTCAGAATATAGCGATATACTTCCGATCCCTGATGTGTACCGAGAAGCTCTTTCCTGATATTGCCGGCCTCTTCAGCCTGAAGATTGGCAATGGTTATAAATAGTGTAACAAAAATAAGGGGTAAGGATTTCATATTGCCGGCTTTTAAAGGTTAGTTACTATCATGCCACCCAAATTTAACACAAAATAATTAGCGTCAGCATGGCTGAACTAAAAAATCAAAGCTATGGATATAATTTTCTCCCGGTCATTTATCTGATTTAAGAAGTGCAGACGTGTTCTAAATATGATTATCAATTTAAAATTGGATTAAAATACTTTGATAATTAATTAATTATTCTCAACTTTAGGTTTATAAAAACCTGATTTTCGATAGTAAATTTTATTTGACTCATATCCCGCAGTGCGGGACAAATTATGTGAAATCCGTAATTAAATCATTTACACATGAGAAATTATGTTTATATCCTGTTCATACTTCTTGTGATCTGGATAGCGGGTTCAGGTTACTGGTATGTATGCAAGGTCAGGGGCGATTGTGGGGCTTACACACAGGCAGGTACTGATCAGATGATACAGAGCTTCGCAGAGAATGACACCGGGCAAAGTTCTGCAGATTCATTGCAGACATTGGTTGATGAGGCAGAAGATTTCCTTGTCAGTGCAGGTGTGCAAAGAGTATATTTCAATATCTCTTCTGCTGTATGCGATATGAGTGCTATCTCAGAAGAATATCTCAGTAAGCTTAAATTCTATCTGGAAAATTATCCCGGGAAAAAAGTTATTGTTACAGGGCATACAGACAGCTCAGGTACAGCTTCTTTCAATGAGAAATTAGGTCAGCAAAGGGCAGACTATGTTAAAGACTTTCTTGTCAGAACAGGTATTCTTTCCGGCTGTATAGATTGCTCTTCCAGATCTTTCAGGGATCCGGTGGCGTCTAATGACAACATTGAAGGAAGAGCCAAAAACCGCAGAACAGAAATTACTATATTAAAATAAAACACCATGGCAGAACGATTTACAGCTGATTTATTATTTATTGTAATAGTGCTCCTCGTTGCAGCACTATTAGGATTCCTCATCGGTTATCTTCTGAGAAAATCAATGAAATGTAAGAAATGTGCTGAATGGGAAGAAGCGAATTCAACTTTGAAGATACAGATAAAAAAACTGGAAGACGACAAGATTTCCGTTAAAGAACAATTATTGAAACAGGAAGGAGAGTTAAGGGAAAAAGATCTCAGGATAAGAGAACTTGAATCTGAAGCCGGGAAGAATAAGCCTGTAGCACCCAAAAAACCTGAAAAGTCACCTGCAAAAGATAATCTCCAGGTTGTTAATGGTATTGGACCTAAAATATCACAGATACTGAAGAACAGAGGTATTACCACATGGAAACAGTTGTCTGAAACATCTCCGGATGTTATTTCCCAACATCTTATTCAGGACGGAGGAGAGAGATACCGGATGCATGATCCTGTTACCTGGCCTCATCAGGCTAAACTGGCAGATGAGGGCAAATGGGAGGATCTAAAAACATTTCAGGCAGAGCTAAGAGAATAAGGGGATGAATTTTATGAAGAAATGGTTTTATTTAAGTGTTTTGCTTTCAGCTTTATTACTATGGGCCTGTTCTACCGGAGAATCCGGATTAAATGAGTGCGAAAAAGATATTAAAGATCCCCGTGGGAAAATGAAACCCTGGAAAAAAGGTGCCTGGGAAACGGGTAAATACCGTAATGTTTTTCTTGAAGCCGGTTATAGTCAGGAGGATATTGATGCAAAACTGTCCAAAGCCTATTATGATGTCTTTGAAGGACCAGACAGAGTTTATTTTAATATTAATGATTCGATGGCTTATCTCTCGGATGTAAAGAATCATGATATCCGTAGTGAAGGTCTTTCGTACGGCCTGATGGTAGCAGTACAGCTCGGTAAAAAAGATGTTTTCGATGATATATGGCGTTATACAAAGGCATATATGCAACATCAGGGTGGTCCCAGTGATGCATATTTCGCGTGGAATCTGAAACCGGAGACGGGAGAGAAGAATGCTGAGGGGTCGGCTTCCGATGGAGAGTTCTATTTTGTCACATCTCTTCTTTTCGCTTCTAACCGATGGGGTAATGATACAGGTATCGACTATTACGGAGAAGCCAGACGTGTCCTTGATGCCATGTGGAGAAAGGATGGAACAGGAGGAATAAGGAGTATCATAAACCTTGGACATAAGCAAATCAATTTTGTGCCTGATTCAACAGGCTATGACTGGACAGATCCTTCTTATCATTTACCGGCATTCTGGGAGATGTGGGCTGAGTATGCCAATGACGGGCATGAACAGTTTTACAGGGATTGTGCAGATACTTCACGTGCTTTTCTTCACAGAGCCTGCAGTTCTCCAACAGGCCTGAATGCTGATGCAACTGAATTCAGCGGGGTCCCAAGGTCGTACGGCCCTAATATGCAGAGTATTTTCCGTTTCGATTCATGGCGCGTCCCTATGAATATAGCAATGGATTATTCGTGGTTTGCCAGGGATAAAGAGTGGCAACAGGATTATGCCGGAAGGATACAGAATTTTTTGTTCTGCAGAGGGATTGACTCTTTCGAAGATCAGTTCAATCTTGATGGTAGCCTTCCTGATTGGATATTACCGGCTGGCGGGTTCCAGACACTCCGTCATTCTCTCGGACTGGTCGCTACATCAGCAGCAGCTTCTATTATGGGAACACAGGCCAAGAGCTGGAAATTTGTTGATGCCATATGGGAAGCAAAACTGGAACCGTATGAAGATGGATATTTCGACCCATATTATGACGGACTCCTTTATCTCTTCAGTCTGATGCACCTGAGCGGTAATTACAGAATTATCACTCCCGGTATGCAGTAGGTGTACGGTATATTTTTAAAAGTAATGGTCGCCGTTTATTCGGAAGTATTTTTTCTGTTTACCGGCGGCTTTTTTTATCCGAATAAATGTTCAGTATATGAAGGCAGATTGTTATCATGATTGCAGATCATTCTATCATCCCTGCAGCTATTGTATCATTTGAGCCTTCTTCTATAATAACTACACTGCCGGTAATGTTATTATTCTTATAACTGTCGAAATACAAGGGTTTTACACTTTTAATGGTGATATTTGCAATATCATTCACACCAACAGACAGGTCTGATGTTTCCTTTTCAAGACGGTTGATATTCATTTTGTAATTTACAGATTTAATGATACATGAGACTTCATTGCTGTAATGTCTTACAAGATATCTGGTTCCTGTCCTGAGAGGTTTTTCATTGAACCAGCATACCATCATCTCAATATCCTGGGCCTGCCGGGGGAGTTCTTTGCCTTTGGCAAAGAGATAACCTCTTCCAATATCCAACTGATCGGCCAGAGTGATAGATACCGAATCGCCGATAACAGCTTCTGAAAGCTTTTTCCCCATCATATCTATTGAAGTGATAACTGATTTTAATCCGGATGGGAAAATAGTTATTTCATCGCCCGGACGGAAAGAGCCACCTGCCACTCTTCCGGCATAACCCCTGTAATCGTGATATTCACTCGACAGAGGCCTTATGACGGTCTGTACAGGGAAACGGGCTTCAGAAGAATTCTTGAACTTTTTTATCTGGATTGTTTCAAGCAACTTTAACAGTGTTGATCCTTTATACCAGTTCATATTGACAGAAGGCTCAACAACATTATCCCCGTACTTGGCACTGATAGGAAGAAAATGTACTTCTTCAGTGTGAAACTTACTGCACAGCTGTACCAGTTTATCCCTGATATCATTAAAAATGGTTTCCGAATAGTCAACCATATCCATCTTGTTGATACAGAAGACAAGATAGCGGATATCAAGAAGAGCAGCTATATAGGAATGTCTTAAGGTTTGTTCAAGAACACCTTTTCTGGCATCAATGAGTATTACTGCCAGGTCGGCGGTGCTGGCTCCTGTAACCATGTTCCTTGTGTACTGAATATGTCCGGGAGTGTCAGCTATGATGAATTTCCTTTCAGGTGTGGCAAAATATCTGTAGGCTACATCTATGGTGATCCCCTGTTCCCTCTCATCTCTCAGTCCGTCGGTTATGAGTGACAGGTCAATATTATCTTTGCCCAGACGTTTGCTCGACTGGACAAGATGGTCCATCTGATCCTCGAAAATAGACTTACTGTCATATAACAAGCGCCCTATAAGAGTGCTTTTCCCATCATCAACACTGCCTGCTGTTGTAAATCTCAACAGACTTTTAAATTCATTTTTTGAACCGTTCTCCATAATATCAGTGTAACACAATTTCCGTTTTTTTGGTTATGCCCGGTAAAATACCTGTAATAATTGTTGAAAATAAGATAAACCGGTACTTGCAGGTTATTAAAAAAGTTTAAAAATAACCTTCTTTCTTTCTGTCTTCCATAGCTGCTTCTGACCTTTTATCGTCATACCTGCCTCCCCGTTCAGTAACCCTCGTGGCAGCTATCTCAGCAATGATATCTTCTATGGAATCAGCTTTTGAAAGTGTTATACCTGTACAGGTAATATCTCCTATGGTCCGGCATCTGACATCTGTCTCAAACACCTGCTCAGACGGTTTTAACTGCATAAAAGGAGCCCATGCAAGGTAGACACCGTTCCGTTTGAATATTTTTCTGCGATGTGAATAATAAAGTTCAGGTAGCGGGATGTTTTCATTCATGATGTATTGCCATACATCCAGTTCGGTCCAGTTGCTTATGGGAAACACTCTGAAGTGTTCTCCGTAATTTTTATGTCCGTTAAAGATATTCCACAATTCCGGTCTTTGGTTTTTGGGATCCCATTGACCAAACTCATTCCTGTGTGAGAAGAATCTTTCTTTTGCCCTTGCTTTCTCTTCATCACGACGGCCTCCTCCTATAGCTACATCTATCCCGAGCTCATCAACAGCATCGAGGAGAGTGACTGACTGAGCTTTATTCCTGCTGGCATTGATACCTTTCTCTTCCATCACCTTGCCCTGGTCAATAGAATCCTGAACATATCTTACAAGGAGTTCTACACCAAGCTCTTTTGCCAGATCATCCCTGAACTTAAGAGTCTCTTCAAAATTATGGCCTGTATCAATATGCAGAAGACTGAAAGGTATTTTTGCAGGCCAGAAAGCTTTTTTTGCCAGATGGACAAGCACAATTGAATCTTTTCCTCCTGAAAAAAGAATAACTTTCTTTTCAAACTGAGCCGCAACTTCCCTCATTACAAATATGGCTTCATCTTCAAGCTCTTTTAAATGTTCGTCATTTATCTTCATATAATGATAATTATAACTTCAACAAATTGTCTGTATAATCCGTAATAGCTTCAACCTCACCCAAACCTTATCCCTCTTGCAAATACAATAATTGAAATTCTGCAATATTCTTAATGCTATTTTAAATGTAATCCGCACTCCTTCTGACTATCACTTTCCCACCACCATCTGCCGGCACGGAAATCATCCCCGGGATTTACTGCTCTTGTGCATGGTTGACAGCCAATGCTTATATAATTCCTGTCATGAAGAACATTATAGGGTATATTATTTTCACGGATATAATTTCTTACATCTTCATACGACCACGTAAGAAGAGGATAATATTTAAATATATCCCTTTCTTTATCGTATTCCAGCTGCTCCAGGTTGCTTCTGCTATCCGACTGATCAGCTCTTATACCTGAAATCCATACTTTCTTCCCTTCGAGAGCTCTGTTTAAGGGTAGTACCTTCCTTATTCTGCAACATTCCAGCCTGTTCTCTTTTGAATAATAAAAACTAAAAGGGCCCTTCTCAGTCACCATGGCCTCAACTAGCTTATGATCAGGAAAATATACCCGGATAGTCTGTCCATACTTTTTTATCGTCCGGTTAAAAACATCGTAAGTCTCAGGAAAAAGTCTTCCTGTATCAATAGTTACTATTTCAACAGGGATCTTATTAACACAAATGAAATGAGTTATTACCTGATCTTCAATTCCAAAACTGCTTGTAAAAAGTGTTTGTCCGGTGAACAGTGAAGTCAGGGTTTTTAATGAATCTTCGACTGATTTTCCCCCGAGTAATTCTTTCAGTTCTGTTATATTCATTTTGTTTATCATCGGATTTTTTAAGTAAAGTGAACCGGATTTTATGCATACGGGCCCATAACCTCTCATGGAAATAATACAGAATAGTCTTGGTTATAACTTCAATACCACCTATTGATACAGCAAAAGACAGTTTGCCGGTTATAATGTAACTGATGATTATTGTATCAAGAGTACCTACAATCCTCCATGATAAGGACTTAAGAAAACTTTTAACAGGCTTGTCAGGTCTGTAATGCAGTTCTGATACTCTTTCGCGCTGCTTTGTATTTCCCTGATTATTTAACAGGACATCAAGCATAATTCTGGTCTTTTATGGCCGGTGTAAAAGTATAATTTTGATCCCAAAAGAAGATTCGCAATTATGCGGTAAAAAAAGTAAGTATTTATACATATAATTTTATCAGGACAAATACCGCGTTCCCTTCAGCTTTTTTGAAAAAAACATATTAAGATATCATCTTACTGCGAACAGTAAGTAAGGCATTGGGTCAATTTTATTAGTTATCAGGGCTGTAAAACCGGTTAAAAGTTTAAAACAAGACCTAGCCCGGCCATATCATGAGACAGACTGAGATTAATGCCATCAATGTAATCGGTTTTAATATTTCTCAGTAAACCATAGAGGCAAAGATCAAAGACAAGTCAAAAATCTCCCTTTTGTCTGTGCAAATATCATTTCTCCTGAAAAAAGGATAAGGAGTATGAAAAGTAACAGTTTAATACTGGGAATCCGGTTCGCCATAAAAGCTTAATGTAAATAATATTACAGGGCAGAGCTTATCTTTCCATTTTTTAATTTCGATCCCAGAACGATAGCTCCGCTTATGATAATAAGGTTTTTGACAATATACTGGCCTTCCAGGGTAAGTGAAATGGGGAAAACGTGGAAAACCTCATCCGGGAAAAGAAAGAGAGGAAAGAAAGTTCCTAGCATCTGCAGAAACAAGAGGATTAGTGTTTCACGCATGAAGATGTTGAAAAGAAAGCCGATACCAATCAGTACTTCCCATGCAGCAAGGCCGTAGATTATGACTTTTTCAGGTACCAGATTAAATGTAATGGCACTGATTGTCCTAATTGCCAGGTCTTCAGCCGGACTAAGACCCTCAAAAAATTTGAGTATTCCAAACCAGAAAAAAATGATCCCGATACTGATGCGTAATAAGAACAAACCGTTTCTGCCCATCCATGGAATGACTGCTGAGTCAATTCCTGCATGTAGTCTTTCAAATAATTTCATACGTTTATAAATTTTCTTACACTATGTAACCGCTTCACTCTCACATATACTTTTTTAAGCATTCTAGTTTGTAAAATTTTTATTAAAAAAGTATATATCAGATATATTATCCGAACCTTAAAATCATTTACAATTTATTATTAATAGATAAACAAAACAAGAATTGTTTGGTTCGAAATAGTCTTTATTTCCAAAAAAGCAATAACAGGTATCAGGATTTAGGATATCCTGTAAGCTGACATTTATTAGTTAGTTATTTGTTGAAATTATATCCTGTAGAATATGCCATCAGCCATTTGTTTTTGCAGGATATTAGAGGATGGCTTCAAATGATTTTTCTTCTTACTCCGTTTTTTTCATAATAAGCACTCAGTTGTGTTGATCCGGGAAGAATTTTTGATTCAAATCAGATGGTTTCGACGCTGCTCAACCACCGGGTTTCAACTGCGTTTCATGTTCTCTGAGGGTAGCTGAAGAGTACAGTATTTTATTATATCATGCTATATTTTACATATTACTTATCTTTTACGATTAACAGAAAACCTTGTACAACATAATCAGCGCCGCAAGCATTGATGTGGCTGCAAAAATAATTTTAAGCATTTCAGGGTTTGCCTTAATAGTTAATCGTGTTCCGAACAAGCTTCCAATTATAGCGGCAACAGCCAAAATAATTGACATTCTGACATCGAAATGACCAGTGCTTAAATGTCCTAGAAATCCTGCTGTGGCAGTGATTAACACCAGAGTAGTAGATGTTCCTACGGCAATTTGCATTGGCACACCAAGGGCCAGAACCATCAGAGGTACTAAAAAAGAACCACCCGAAATACCTACCATTCCGGCAACGAATCCCGTGATGAGTACAATGGGAATGAAAATAAGCAAATTAATATGATAGGTCGCATTTGTCGATTTTAATTCGATTCGATAACGCTTGTCCGGTCCGGGTTTTTTCCCCATGGGTTTGAGCATCAGAATTGATGCTATAAAAATGAATATGGCAAATATTATTTTTAACAATGTCGCATCAAATTTATCGGAGAAAAAACCACCTGAAAAAGCCGGGATCAAAGTCATGCTTCCAATTAGCAAAACTAATTTCCAGTCAACGACTTTCTTTTTTCCGAAAACAAGGGTAGCAGTTAAAGAGGAACTTATCAGGACAAATTGGCCGGTGGTAGCTGCTTCGTGAATACCTATGCCCGACAGGACCAGGGCTAAAACATAAAAATTTCCCCCACCGCGACCTGTCATAGTCATAATTAATGCAATGACCAGGATGATACCAGCCAATATCCAAATATTCATACACTAAATCCTTATTTATTAATATGTTTATAAATCTTACCCGGTATAATAGCATTTATTAATTGCTGATAACCACCTTCAATCATTTTCACATTATCAAAACCCTTTGTTTTTAAGCAGGCGAAGTATCATTCATTTACTTAATCTATAATATGGTATCTCTTTGAATAATTCAAATCCAAGTTTCCCGGCTAATTTGTATGAACCTGTATTTTCAAGTCTGCATGCCCAGACAGGTTCATAATCATTTTTTATGCAATAATCAATCAATGCACAACAGGTCAGTCGGGCAAATCCTTTTCCACGGAATTCAGGGATAGTCTCAATTCCCAGCTCCAACATGTTATCATGTATAAATGCCGAATATGCAGTTGTTGCCAATTTGTTATTACATATCAAACTAAATCCAACACCATTTTTAATAAAATCATTGGCTGTATCCCAAAAGTTAGCAGGGATAACACTGCCTGTCATTTTCTCATAAATTATTCTATCTGTTCTCACAATCTTACAATCTTTTGGTAAGATCGTACTCTTGTTTGCTATATATTTATCACGGTTAAATTTAAAATTAATCCTTGTATTTAGCTCAATAATACCAGTTTCAGTTTTGTTCTTATTCTCTGACGACTTTATCATATAATTACTATAAAGCACAGAAAGAACTTTATCCCAATCATTCGGGTAAGCTTGCATCCATTCATGTTTATCTCGTGTTTTATTAAAATTCAAAGAGTATTCAAGAAATTTATTGTTAAAGTCAGGATTCTGTGAATCACCAAATAATAAAGACATTCCATATGGATGAATAACATAAAATGTTTTTGGATTTTGGGTATTGTCAACAAATATTTTTCCTGATACTTTTTTTTCAATCACTGAACGCGCAAAGAGGTTGTTAATTTTAACCTGTTTCACATGATTTGTCAGACTGTCATATTGTTCCGTTTTTAATAATTCCATTTTTATCTCTTTGTAATAAATTTTAAACCAGGTTTAATTGTGATGCACTCAACAGTCCTGGTTTCCGGTGTCGTCTGGTGTTTTGAAACACGCAACTGTCAAATCACTGTAAAGTTTTTTCAATAATTTCTTCAACTTCATTTGCAGAATCCGTCATCACCTGTTCAATAATACCACCAAAACCTGAAGCAATAATTGAAGAATTCATTCTTGAAATATAAGTTTTTCCATCATGCTTTTCATAAACACTAACGCGACAGGGCATTATTGATGATATTATACGTTCTGAATCTTTTTCAAGAATCCTGCTTGAATGATTTGGATGACATAATGAAAAAACTTTTACAGGTAATACTTCTTTACCAAACTTATCCATTGTCTTTTGTAGATCATATACATGTGAAATATTCCATGATTTTTTCTCAATCTCTTTTGACAATCTGTCGACTGTTGAATTAAAATCAACCGGACTTAAATTCTCAATGAACCCATCATTCATCAGTTTGTTTCTTTCTTTTTCTGCCATAATATAACATCTGTGTATCATCCCGTTTTTTTATGTGGCTTCTGGCCTCCACATTAATCAATAAATAAACAGCTATATTTTCAAAAAGTTTAACTGAAGGTTTTTAAACATGCTCATGACGTGAGTCTGGGCAAAACCCTGTTTCAACAAAATCAGTATATGCATTATTACTGTTTAAAGAACGTTTAGCATGTTTTATATTTTTGGTGTAGCTGACCGTCGATTTTTACAGCATAGGATTTTAAATATGAAAAAAAGATATATAACTTGAATCGAAATATATAATTTCTAAAAAATAATTTACATAAAAGCTTTAGGAATATGTATAATAATACTGTTACTCTTTACGGGGTGCCAGAGTGAAGATATACCTGTGTAACGACAGCCGAAGTCACGTCTGTTACGCAGACATCTGCAACATGCGGAGGGGCAGTTATTTCCCGTGGAGACGCTGAAGTTGTCATCACACCATAACCACAACCCTGGGAAGGTTGACTTCAAATTGACAATTCTTTCAGGGTTGAAGAAGTTGAAGAAACGGTATTCATTATTGCATGTGTTTCGGCAAACAGGCCACGCTGACGATCCTCATGCCTGATGCCTTCCCGGGTTTTCGGGATCAACTCGCTATTCTCATTGACATTACTCATGTCTTTACAAAAGTTCTTAATCTGGCAGGGGGCGAAATATACATTCATACAACTTACGACGGCAGCAATGAAGATGAATAAGGCCGGCGCCGTAAGGCGCCATATATTAATAACCCCGGGCAACAGCCCGGGGTTGTAGTATCCCCACACTGCTATCAGCGCCGCAGGCGCTGAATATCTTCTATTATTCACCCCTTTCAGGGATGAATAATCGTGAGGTACTCAGGCACCCCGGGCTGTTGCCCGGGGTTATTAATATCCGGCCTGCTTCGTGGCCGGTAGGAATTATCAGAATTATATTCAGCCGGTTAACTGACACCGGATGATAATTTCAATGAGTTAGAGAGACAGGGTGCCTGTGAGGGGTAAATGCAAAGCAAAAAACATATCCGGACTCTTTTTCTTTAATTCTTTGGCTTCGCCGGACTCCGCTTCGCGGAAACGTTTCTTGTAACATATGAAAACACCACTTGCAGCTAAAAGCAGGTAAACTTAATTTCATGTCCCACACAGGGGGCAAATATCAAACCACCGGAACGGTATATTTATTAAAATAGGGTTATTATTTCATGAATTTTTTCCGTACAAAACATTAATTACTGTTTTTCTGACACCGGAATGTTAGATTTCACTACCCCTGAAAAAATATCCGTACATCAGAAAAACCCCGGAGGGGGTTTTCATCCAATAGCCCGGGTTCCATCCCGGGGAATGGCAACCACTCCATAACAACTACCCTGGAAGGGTAGACTTCAAATTGACAATCATGACTGACGGCAATCCTTATAGGGTTGAAGAAGTTGAAGAAGTTGAAGGGGGTTGAAAGGGGGTTATTGCCATTACCCGGAGTGGAGCAGAGGTGTCTGTAAATTTTTTAGTTGGCATTTTTGATACCTAAAAACCGCACAAAACAGGAGGAAGACAATATCGATATATGTGGAAAGTTTATAATCTCTTTACCTCTGCTACTAAAAGCTCCTGAATCGATACATTCCCTGGCCGGAAAACAGGGTTTTCTGTTTTTATTTTTTCAACAAAAAAGGTCAATAAAAATCAAAGCAATATGACAGTTCAGAGAGGGGATAAAATAATCATAGATAATCGTATGTACAGTTTATTTAGTAATCCTTTGGATTATGTATTCCCTGACATACAAGGGAAGATAAAAGCTTAATGGTATTCAGGAGAATTAAGGATCCCACTTGCAGGGCCTGTAATATGTGAGGATTTCCCTTATTACCCTCCTGATGCCTATATTGTCACTGAAACAGAATGGTTTATCCGCGTCGACAAGGGCAGGATCATCAGCCACATATACAATGCAAATAGTTGAATTGTTACTGACAAGATATATAAATGCCGGGAGCTATCACTTAAGGGATTATTAATTAAAATGTTAACTGTTCAGCAGATTAGCAGGGGATTTTAGTGAGAGAAACTGCAAAGGCTCTTATATCCTCAGAGACTAGCTAGTTTATCAGAGCTCCAAATAAACTTTAATACAGTGTCAGTAATATCATGAAATGAAACTTATACAATCAGCGACTCACGAAAGGGAAAGATTATTTAATACATGTAAGTTCCATACGGCCAATGAAATAAATTATATAAAAATCGATCCCTTTTCCTGAGAATTTTTAACTTGTAGTTTCTTAGAGAAGCAGGATACTTGTCATATATGCATTAAAATACTTTATATCAGTATATTAATAGTGAGATTATGGCAAGCTTGAAAATGATTATGATATTAAGGGCAAGGTTAATGAGTGTTAATCTCCCGATACAGATATTGGCAGTATAAAAATAATAGCAGTTTTCGGGTAACAAATGTACCTTGAAACATTTTAAACAATATCGGGGAATGGTTTACTAGTCAGTAGTTTATGTGACTGACGGGGAGAAGTTGTAAATGAAGTTGAAAAAAATACCTGAGAACAAGGTCCAAAAGCCCATGATTAATCAGATGGGAACTTGTAGTTGTAAAATGAAAACATTGTTATATCTGACAAAATCTGAAATTTGTATGTAATTTTATCAACTATATAATATGTT
>JAAYDB010000113.1 GCA_012729475.1 Bacteroidota bacterium | reverse complement strand
GTTGAAAAAGTTGAAGAAGTTGAAGGGGGTTTAAACGGTTTTATTGCCACTGCCCCGGTGGAACCTGTACTATTGGAAGTCCAGCCCTCAGGCTGAAGAACTTTCTGTGCTGTTTTGTGCAAAGACAGCCATATTTACAAGAAAAAATTACCCTTTTATTTATAAATCAATTGGTTGGCATTTTGGAGGCCTAAAAACCGCACAAAACAGGAGAATAAAAGTCGATCCTCAGCTATTTTTTGAAATATTCGAATATTATCCTGGCTTTATGTCTGCCCAATAATTTTTCCAGATCTTTTAATCCGGTATTTTTTATTTTGTCAACCGAGCCCAGTTCTTTAAAAAGAATTTCCTTTGATTTTACTCCTATTCCATTGATGGTATCAAGTTCTGATTTCACCAGGTCAGAAGATCTTTTATTTCTGTGGAAATTTATTCCAAACCTGTGGGCTTCATTTCTCAATTGTTGAATTATTTTCAGACTGATTGAATTTTTATCTATATAAAGAGGTACAGGATCTCCCGGGAAATATATTTCTTCCAGTTTCTTTGCAATGGCTATTATTTTTATTTTATTTTCCAGTTTCAGTATTTTAAGACTTTTTACAGCAGATGAAAGCTGGCCCTTTCCGCCATCAACCACTACAAGCTGTGGTAGACTTTCTTTTGCTTCCAACATTCTCTTGTATCTCCTGTAGACTATTTCTTCCATTGAAGAAAAATCATCTGTTCCGCTAACTGTTTTAATATTAAAATGACGGTATTCTTTTCGGCTTGGACGTGTATTGCGAAAGACCACACATGATGCTACAGGGTTTTTACCAAAAAGGTTTGAGTTATCAAAACACTCGATATGTACAGGTAATTCATTCAGATGGAGATCTTGTTTCAGTCTTTCGAGGTTTCTGGATGTTCGTTGGACAGGACCGGTTTCTTTTTGTTTTTTGTTATGCTCCAGTTTGTAATACACCGCGTTTCTTTCAGCCAGTTCGAGAAGTTTCTTTTTATCACCTTTTTGTGGAACAGTGTATTTAATATTTTCGAACAGAATGTCTGGTTTAAAAGGGACTATAATTTCAGGGGAATCATTTGATAATCTTTGTTTTATTTCGGTAATAGCATAGCTGAGAAGCGATTTTTCTTCTTCATCTACCCTGTGTTTCAGATCCAATGTATAAGCCTGAATGACAGCACCATTTACTACTTTCATAAAGCTCACGTATGTTCTTGATGAGTCAGCAGTGAAACCAAAAACATCGACATTTTTAATTTTAGGATTTACTATGGTTGAACGGCTTTTATACTTCGAAAGGATTTCAATTTTTTCCTTTATAATTTGTGCTTCTTCAAAGCGTGTTTCACTCGAATATTTCATCATAAGATCTTTCAGGTGTTCAATAACGGAAGAAATATTACCTTTTAGAATACCTTCAATCTGATTTATATTTTCTTCATAGTCAAACTCATCTTGTAGTCCGATACATGGGGCTTTACAGTTTCCAATATGATATTCAAGGCAAGGTTTAAATTTCCCTGATTTAATATTCTCGGATGTCAGTTTAAGGCTGCAGCTTCTTAACTTATATATTTGTTTAATAGTGTTGAGCAGGGTTTTTACCATCAGACCTGATGTATATGGTCCAAAATATACTGATCCGTCCCGGAAGGTATTTCGTATACTGAAAACCCTGGGGAAAGGCTCTTTTTTTATACAAATCCAGGGAAATGTTTTATCATCTTTAAGAAGAATATTATATCGGGGTTGTTGTTCTTTGATAATGTTATTTTCAAGCAAAAGTGCATCAGATTCATTATCTACAACAATATGCCTTATACCTACTGCTTTTTTCAGCATTACTGTTGTCTTGGGCGGCTGTGTACCCGAGAAATATGAACCAACTCTGTTTCTCAGGTTTTTTGCTTTACCAACATAGATAATTTTTCCTGACTCATCCAGGAATTGATACACTCCTGGTTTTGAGGGAAGACTCGATACAATATTTTTATAATCCGGGATCATGTTGTAAAAAACGACACTATTTTAACATTATCAATCCTTGAAAAGAGGTACATAATTAAATATTTTCCCGTTAAAAAGTCCTTTATCACTAAGTTTCAATTCGGGTATTACAAGTAAAGCCATAAAGGAAAGTGTCATAAAGGGTGCAGACATGGTACATCCCATTGATTTAACCAGTTGAGACAGCTTTTCATATTCTGATGCAACTATATTAACCTGTTTTTCTGACATAATACCGGCAACAGGAAGTGGGATAGAATAAAGTTCAGTGCCTGCAGCTACAGCCAGACCTCCTTTCAGTCTGATTATTAGATTAATAGCTGCCGCAATATCCTTATCGTTTGTTCCGATACATATAATATTATGGCTATCATGTGCCACAGAACCGGCAAATGCCCCTTTTTTAAGTCCGAATCCCCTGATCAGTGCAGTTGAAGGCGGCATATCCTTATACCGGTCTTTTACAACAATCTTCAGTATATCATTTTGTATATCAGGTTTTACTATATCGCCCTTTCCTGGCGTCAAAAATACTTCCTTTGTAATCAGTTCTCCTTCGAAAGCTTCTATTACCCGCATTTCAGAGCCATTTCTTTTTATGCAGATATCTCTTTCCGATATTTCTGAAGCATTGAATCTATTAATACATTCCTTATTTTCATATTTAAATAATGTTTGTCCCCTGTCGAACACTTTTTCACCATTTATCCATGTTTCAAGTACATTCATTGACATATAATCTTCAACAACAATAAAATCGGCTGCCTGTCCTTTTTGCAGAAGGCCGGCGTCAAGATTATAATGTTTAACAGGGTTTAGCGTACAAATTCTTATTACGTCAAACATATCAAATCCTTCCTTAACAAGCTGGGATACTACTTTGTTTATATGTCTTTTCGCAAGCATTTCCGGATGCATGTCATCACTGCAAAGCATTAGCTCTTCAGGGTGACTATTCAGAAGACTTTTGAGAGCATCAAGATTTCTTGCAGCACTACCTTCACGGATTTGGATTTTCATTCCCTTAGATAATTTTTCAAGAGCCTCTTCCAGTGTACTGCACTCATGATCGGTGCTTATTCCGGCGTCTATATACTTTTTCAGATCATTACCTGAAAGTCCGGGAGCATGACCATCTATTGGTTTCCCATGCTTTTTTGCTACCATTATTTTTTTCAGAACATCTTTGTCTTCCGATATAACACCGGGAAAATTCATCATTTCTGAAAGATATTTTATTTCTTTTCGTTTAAGAAGCTTATCCAGATCTGTATGATCAATAACTGCACCGTTGGATTCAAATGCAGTTGCTGGCACACATGACGGTGCTCCGAACCATACTTTCAAAGGGACTTTTGCAGCATCCTTTAACATGAATTCAATACCTTCCAGCCCCATAACATTTGCTATCTCATGGGGATCTGAAACAATCCCCGTTGTTCCACGTGAAACAACTGCCATTGCAAATGACCCGGGAGTACATAATGAACTTTCAATGTGTACATGCGAATCAATTAATCCGGGCATAATATAATTACCAACGACCTTTTGTATTCTTATAATATCCTTTATCATTTTCCCCTCTATAATTACTTTTGCCGGATATATTTCACGTTTATGTATATCAATAATATTATATTCCAGTTCCATCTTTTCTGCTTTCCTTTTATTCAATAATTTTCATTTAAAGTCTTTTTTAATTATTCCCCTTTCCCCTTCTTTTCTTTTGCTTTTGACCTGGGGCAATAAAATCCGGTTGGTTTTGGTTCATCTCAATCATCTCCTGTAGACTTAACAGGGCCGAAGGGCCCACCGCTGACACTATTCACTTCACCTTGAGTGGACCGTTTAAGCTGGAAGGTTCCGACTCTGTCCAAAGACCCGTTGTACTCTCTGTATAGTTAAAAGATCCAATATTAAAAAATAAATATAAAAATATTGTTCCACGTGGAACAATTCTATCTTCCCATATACATTAACAGTATGTTGAGATCTGAAGGAGAGACGCCGCTGATTCTTCCAGCCTGGCCTATAGTTCTTGGTTTTATTCTTTCCAGTTTTTGTCTGGCTTCAGTTGATATGGATAGTAATTCATTGTACTTAATGTCGTCAGGTATTTTTACAGCCTCAAGTCTTTGTATTTTTTCTGCAATTATTTTCTCTCTCTGAATATAGCCTTCATACTTGATTTTTATTTCAGCTGATTCGGTAATTTCAGTCACTCTGTCGCCTGCTTTTATAATAAGCGCTTCTCCCCGTTCAGTAAATTGGAGTATTTCTTTCACACTAACCTGAGGTCTGGCAGCAATTGATATTGCTTTTACCTTTTGCTTAATCTGGCTTGTCCCTGTTTTTTCTAAGAAGCCATTAATTTTGTCCGGACTAATACTTGTATTCTCCAGAACACTTAAAATTTCCTTTGTGATTTCTTCCTTTGTTTCCAGAATCTCCATTCGTTCTTTTCCGGCCAGTCCCAATTCATAGCCCTTCCTTGTCAGTCTTTCATCAGCATTATCCTGTCTAAGGAGTATTCTGTATTCTGCTCTTGAAGTAAACATTCTGTAAGGTTCATCAACTCCTTTTGTTACAAGGTCATCTATCAGAACTCCAATATATGCTTCATCTCTTCTGAATATCAGTTCTTCCTTACCTCTCAGCTGTAAGACAGAGTTTATCCCAGCCATTATACCCTGGGCAGCTGCTTCTTCATATCCGGTTGTTCCGTTAATCTGACCTGCAAAATACAGTTTTTCTATTTTCTTTGTCTCAAGTGTGGGTTTTATTTGTGTAGGTTGAAAAAAATCATACTCAATAGCATATCCCGGC
Source organism: Bacteroidota bacterium (assembly GCA_012729475.1). Taxonomy (GTDB): domain Bacteria; phylum Bacteroidota; class Bacteroidia; order Bacteroidales; family VadinHA17; genus LD21. The sequence goes on along the minus strand of JAAYDB010000113.1, from coordinate 12,357 downwards.
CTGAATATCTCTACACTCTCCAGTCCGGGTACCTTTCTTAATGCTTTTAACTGAGCTTCCAGAGGCAGACTGCTTGCAAAACCATTTACATAATATTCAATTGTATCTAATCCTTCAGGTTCAATAAATAACTGATGTGCATTTTTATCTTTAAATGTCACAATTTTATCTTCTATGCTTGGGCAATAACGGGGTCCTCGTCCTTTAATTTTTCCCTGGAAAAGCGGACTGAACTCAAGTCCTTTCCTCAATTCCTGATGTACCTCTTCATTTGTATAAGTAATAAAACAGTTTCGTTTTTCCTTTATTCTCCAGTTAGTATTAATAAATGAAAAAGATCTTCCTTCGTCATCTCCAGCCTGTTCTGTAAGAACATTAAAATTTATCGTCCTTCCATCTATTCTGGCACTTGTGCCTGTCTTCATTCTCTCAACTTTAAAACCCAAACCGGCCAATTGTTCACTAAGACCCCATGAAGCGGAATCACCTGCCCTTCCCCCGGTAATGTTTCTGAATCCAACATGCATTAATCCGTTAAGAAAGGTCCCGTTAGTCAGAATAACAGCATCTGCTTTAAACCTAGTACCAAATTCTGTTTCAACTCCCCTTACTCTGTCATTCTCAATTATAAGTCCGGTGGCCTGCTCCTGCCATATAAACAAATTCTCAGTACTCTCCAATGCTTTTCTCCATTCTATAGAAAACCTCATCCTGTCGCATTGTGCCCTTGGACTCCACATAGCTGGTCCTTTTGACCTGTTCAGCATCCTGAACTGTACCATAGCTCGGTCGGTAATTAAACCACTCATTCCTCCCAATGCATCTATTTCCCTTATAATCTGACCCTTAGCTATCCCTCCCATGGCAGGATTACATGACATTTGAGCCAATTTAGTCATATCCATGGTAATAAGCAATGTTCTGGCTCCCATCTTAGCAGCAGCATAAGCCGCTTCACATCCTGCGTGTCCTCCTCCTACAACTATTATTTCATACCTGAATTCCATCTATCGTTAAAATATTTCCTTTACATATATTTCCCCACGCTCAAACATACTCCATTTTTCTTCTTCTTCCTTATCATCATATCCACAGAGATGTAACGTTCCATGTATCATTACCCTTATTATTTCTTCCCTCAGACTAACTCTATATTTCTTTGCATTTATCCGGATAGTGTCAACACTGATATATATCTCACCTGATACTGTATCCCCTTCTGAAGTATCGAAAGCTATTACATCAGTGTAATAATCATGATTAAGAAATTCTCTGTTTATTTTTCTTAGAAAATTATCATTAGTAAAAACAAAATTAAGGTCACCCGGAACTTTTTTTTCGTTCATGATGACCTTAATTATTAATTCTTTTACTTTTTTAGTCCCTCTTAGCCTGTATTTTATCGTATCATAAAATATATTTATTTTCAATCTATAACATTTTTAAATACTAATTTAACTTTATTTCCTTTCCTGTTAAACTTAATCTCATCCGCCAGCTTTGTCATAAGAAATATTCCCCTGCCATTCAGGGCTTCAATATTTTCTGGCTGTGTAGGATCGGGTACTATTGAAGGATTAAATCCAGTTCCCTGATCAGTTATTGTTACTTCCAAATCCTTTGCTCCCAGTTTTAAATCAACACTTACCTGTTTATTTTCGTTCGATTTATTACCATGAACAATGGCATTATTCACTGCCTCGAGAGTTCCTATCAGAATCTTTCCGTATCCTTCCTGATTTATTTCTGATTCAGCAGTAATGTCATCTATTGCCTTCTCAATCACTCTTAAGTTCGCAATTTTTGATCCAATCTTGATTTTCTTTAGCATTTCCCTGTATTGTACAACCATTATACTATTCTTTCAAGATTTTGTTTCAAAACTATTCAGATTTTTGTAATCCATAATTCAGGATCCTGAGGATTCCTGTCTTCAAATATCATAAAATTGAGTGTACAGTTATTATTTTCCTTCGGATTCTTATATATCTCTCCCAAAATTTGCTTTGTATCTACTTTGTCTCCTTTTTTTACCCTTACATTAACAAGATTATTATATACAGAAAGATATTTCCCGTGTTTTATAATAACAGTCATATTTCCTCCCTGTATAGTGGAAATTGCTGATACTTCACCATTAAAAACACTCCTGGCCATTGTGTTTTCTTCACTGGTAATCTCTATACCAATGTTTTCCTCTGTAACATATTTAAGTACCGGGTGAGGGTGAGTTCCAAAATGACTTGTTATGACTCCCCTGTCAACAGGCCATGGTAATCTTCCCTTATTATCTGAAAAATTTTCGCCAATAAGTTGTTGTTCCGGTGTCAGAGTACCTCCAGCACTTTTCCTCCTTTCTTCCTCGATAACTCTGGCAATCTCCCTCTCAATCCTTTTAATAACCTTCATTTTTTCTTCCAGTTCCTTTTTTAACTGGTTCTCCCTGTTCCTTAATGACCTGAGTATTTTCTGCTCCCTCGTCTGTTCTCCCCTGATCATATTTCTTTGTTGTTCTTCCTTTTGTCTTAATTCCGATAAACTTTTCAAATCACTCTCTAGTATTTCATTGGTTTCTTCGATTTCCCTCTTTAAATCCTTAATAATCTCTGATTCCATTCTTCTGTATTCTGTAACCTGCTGAAGATATTTAATTCTTTTATATCCCTGATTAAAATCCTTAGCGGACATTATATATACAATATCAGGGTAAGCTTTCTTCAACTTGTATGAATTCAATATAGATTTCTCATAATCATTCTTCAATGCTACCAAATCACTTTCCATCATATCCACAGCGGTTTTGTACAGATCAACTCTCAGACTTAGTAATTCAATCTCATCACTCATCCCTTTTAGTACCGATTCTCTTAAATTCAACTTATTATTCAACACTCTCAGACTTTGAAGACTTTCTGTTTTTTCCTTTTCTGTAGTTTTTAATATATTATCTACATAATTTATCTCATCCATTGCCTTTTTTCTCTGTTCTTCCAACTCCGACCTGGTCTGAGCGTTTACATTAAAAGCGCCGATACTGAAAAATACCGTTATGAAAATCCAAATTTTCATCTAATCATTATTCTTTCATATCTGCTTCCCGGAATAAATTCAGGTATTTCAGTGTCATCAAATTCCACATTTTTAATGTTCATTCTTACCACTATATCTCTTACTTCATTCTCAATAACCACTTTTTGTGGAATTACTATTCCGTCCACCTCCGTAAATTCATCATACTCTAAATGCCATTCTTCAAATATCCCGCTTCCTTCAATGTCAGCTTCCTTAATTTTACCCAAAGCTGTGTCAATCCTTCCGCTCACCTTTTTCCCACCCAAATCTCCTTCGAACATCAAAAAATTGTTCTTTTTATCGCTGTCCATTCCCAGAATATAAAACCCGTTCAGCATATCTCCTGAAACCATTTTTATCATATCCATTGAAATTCCATACCTGCTTCCAACAGTCTCCATTGAACCGTATAACACTTTTCTGTTAATTCTGTCATTTATAATCACAGTATCTCCCGTGATAAATAAGCGTATCCCTTCAATTCCCGTCCTTGTCCTTATACTGATCAGGTATTCTGATGGTTTTCTGAATTTTACATTAGCCATCAACTTTTCATTATTATTACCAGATATGAATTCTATGTCAACTCTTCTTATATTGAAATTTTTTTCACTTATATTCTCATTTTTAACTCTTTCATAAATATTAGCTATATCTCCTGCTACTTCCGGTGTTATCTTCGTTTTCCTGAACACTGAGCAACTGCTTACAAAAAATACCAGAACAAAAAATAATATTATTTTTTGCATTTCTCTATCTCCTCTATAAGATGAGTTTTTGTCTTATCAAGCTGAATAGCAATATTCCATGTATTTATAGCCTTCTTACAGTCTTTCCCTGCCTTGTAAATAAATCCTAAATGTTCATACCACTCTGCATCCGGGGTTTCGTCACCAGCTATAATGCTTTCCATCACCTTCCTTGCTTGTTTTATTTTCCCCCTTTTATACAGAACCCATGCATATGTATCCATAAATGTACTGTTAGCACCTTCATTTTTAATAACCTGTTCAGCCATTCTCTCTGCCACTTTAAGATTCATATCCTGCTCAGCAAGGTAATATGCATAATTATTCAGTACTGTCATGTCTTTATTATCTATCTTCAAAGCATCTTCAAATGTTTCAAATGCTTTTGAATAATTCTTTTGTCTATAATATACATCTGCTTTAAGGCTAATTACCTGCATCAGCAATTCCTCCTGATTACCCGCCAGTATTTCAGCTTTCCCCAGTTCTTCCAGAGCTGTTTCATAATCTTTGTTTTCAGTTGCCCCTGAAGCATATAGCATTTTCGCAATAAAAGACCGGTTGAACCTTTTTGCTATTTCTTTTCCTCTCTCCTGTAATTTTTTGTACTCTCTGTTCTCAAGATATGTAATCAGCAACTTCTCCGATGCGTAATAATTATCGGGGTTTTCCTCTGTTATTTTTTCCAGTATGATAATTGCATCCTTGTAATTATTTCTCTTACTAAATAATTCAGGTCTCAATAGTACAATTAAATCATCATTTCTGTATTCTTCTTCAATTATACTTATTGCATCCAGTATTTCCTCCTGATATCCCTCCACAATTTCATTGGTCTCTATAAGTGTTCCTATGAGTGAAATTTTATCTTCTCTTCTTATTGCATTGTTGAGTATTACACTATTAACAACTTCAAACAATTCTTCATATTTCCTTTCCTTTAATAAAAAATCACAAAGCGAAAGTTGAATTTCCGGATTATCCGGATTTTCTTCTATCATTTCGCTGTATACTTCCATTGCTTTGTCGCTTTGCCCAATGGTCCTGTATATTTCAGCCATTATACTCCTGTACATAAGTTCTTCCGGAAATTCGACAATGAGTGATTTTGTTATCTCAAGTGCTTCTGAGTTTTTTCCTGACAACATCAGGTTTCTTATATTTGATAATGTTGATTCTTCATTAATTCCATATTTTTGGTCTAATGAGTTAAATATATCTCCCGCCATATCATATTTCCCGTTCTCGGAATACATATTTCCCAGACTCAGTAGAAGATCTTCCCTATCCGGACGTAACTTAACTGCCTGCTCATAATAATATATTGCTGTATCCAACTTATTTTCATTATAATACACACCTGCCAGCATCATAATATACCAATAATTTTCAGGAGCCAGTTCATATGCTTTTCTTGCATATATCATTGCATTATCTCTCTCTCGGAATCCGAAATAAATCTGGGCCATCTGAAAATATGCTGCATCACTTTCCGGATTAATCTTTATACACTGTTCAAGTCTTTTAATTGCTTCTCCACTGTTTCCCATGAGTTTTTGTTTAACAGCTTCCACGAAATAATAATCATGAGTGGCAGAATCATATTGTTTTAATTTTCCTGCTGTATTTAAAGATGGGCTTAAATCCTTTGAACATGATATTGCTGTTATTAACAATATCAAAAAAATCATATTTCTGTATAATATTTTTTTCATTTTTAGTCTTTTCCTGTATGTCCGAATCCACCTTCACCTCTCTCAGTTGAATCGAGTGCCTTCACCTTTATCCATTCTACTTTTTCGTGCTTTGTTACTATCATTTGACATATTCTGTCGCCATCTTTAATAACAAAATCTTCGTCAGACAGGTTAATCAGTATAATGCAAATTTCACCACGGTAATCTGCATCTATTGTACCAGGTGAATTAAGTATTCCTATACCTCTCTTTACTGCCAGTCCGCTTCTAGGCCTTATTTGTGCTTCGTATCCTTCAGGAATTTCCATAAAAAGACCTGTAGGAATAAGAGTTCTTTTCATTGGAGCCAGTACAACAGTATCGTCAAGGTTTGCCCTGAGATCCATTCCTGCTGAAAATAATGTTGAATATGAAGGCAGATTATGTTTAGATCTATTAACTATTCTTATCTTCATTTACTTCCCTTGTTTAAAAATATTGTAATCAAATTATCTTTATGTTGTGCAAACAATATAAAGATTATTATAAAAAAACTATTTATTGTCAGTTCTATTGCCAGATTTTTATAATTAAGTATCCTGCTTAATATTACAATTCCAATAGCCAGGATAAAATATGGTACCAGTTCTTTCATGTTATAATTTATCCTGAAATGCTTCCTGGCAAAAACAAATGACAGTCCGATCATTACGCCATAGGATGCTACATGGGCCCAGGCAGAGGCCATATAACTATAAGCCGGAATAAAAATAACATTTATCATTACTGTTATTACAGCTCCTGCCAGTGTTATATATATTCCGAATTTTGTCATATCGTTTATTTTATACCAGATACTGTGATTCATATAAATACCGTACATAAGATATCCCATACTTACTATCGGAACCACCACAACTGCTTCCCGGAATATTTCTCCTATTATCAACTGAAATCCTGATATATAAAGATTTATCCCCAGATAAACTATGAGCATACTTATCACAAAATACTTCATCACAAAAGCATAAGTTTCCTTGGCTTTTTCATATTTCGCCCTTTCAAAAAAGAAAGGTTCTGCAGCAAATCTGAACATCTGAATAAACAATGCCATAAGCACAGCAATTTTGTAACCTGCTCCGTATTCTCCTACTATTTCAAGACCATTTTCCTCTCCTGTAAGCCTTCTGAGCAGAATCTTATCAATTGCATCGTTAATAGAACCGCTTAATCCTGCAATTAACAAAGGAAATGAATAATTTATCATCCTTTTCCAAATTACTAAATCATAAACGGGTTTTGTTTTAATAATGAAAGGTAATAACATCAAAAGGGTAGCTGCACTACCTGTCAAATTTGCAAGGAATACGTATCCGACACCATAATCCGGATCATAAAATTTTAATAAGCCTGCATTTTGTGATTGATATAATGAAGGGGCCAGAATAAAGAAAAAGAGAACAGCCAGTATTGTTATTACAACATTTGCTATTTTTATTATACTGAATATTAAAGGTTTATTATCGTTTCGTAAACGTGCAAAAGGAATTGCATTAAATGCATCAATTGAAACAATTACGGCAAACATCTTTATATAATCCTGATTGCTGCTATATTTCAAAACTGCTGCTACCGGTTCAATAAATAAGAATACGAAAATGATGAAAAGGGTAGATGTAATAAACAGGCTTATAATTGCTGTGCTGTATATTTTCTCATAATCCTTTTTTTCCTGGGCAAATCTGAAAAAACCTGTCTCCATGCCATAAGTCAGTATTATCAGAAGCAAAACCATCCATGCATATAGTTCTGTTACAATTCCATATTCCCCTTTTTCGAATATTCTGGTATAGAAAAATGTCAAAATACCATAGTTAAGGAACCTTGGAACTATTGTACCAAAACCATATATAACGGTCTGTTTAGCTAGTGTTCTGACTTCTTTCAAAGCAAAATTTTATTGACAAAGATAGTTTTATGACTTTAATTCCTGTCTATCTATATTTAATTCATTAAAACAACATAAATTGAAAATCATTTTTCCTTATAGCTTAAAGTTAAATATCTTTGCTGACGAAATACAGATATTATTAAAAACCAATAATTAGTTTTCATGAATATCAGAACACTCAAAATAATAATTTTCTTTTCTCCTTTGTTGTTTTTCAGTTGCACAAGCTCAGACAAAATTGAAAACGTCACTCTTTCAATGAAAACAACTATGGGAGATATCACCATTCTTTTGTATGATGATACTCCTGTTCACAGGGATAATTTCATTAAACTTGTCAAATCCGGATTTTATAATGGTATTTCTTTTCACCGGGTAATAAACAATTTCATGATACAGGCAGGTGATCCCTCCACTCGCAGTAATGCTCTTCCTGAATCAGCTGATACATTAATGACTTACACTATTCCTGCTGAAATCAGCAGCAACCGTTTTCATAAAAGAGGTGCTGTTGCTGCTGCCCGTGAAGGTAATATGTTAAATCCCGACATGCGTTCTTCCGGTACTCAGTTCTATATTGTACAGGGTGAAAAATTTACTGATAATGAATTAAATGAAGCAGATCAGTTAATAAACAACAATATACGTCAGGCCTTATTTAACAAATATATCAAAGAAGTTAAAGACAGTGTTGCTCTCTCAGGAAATTCTCTGTCGGATCTTGAGGTACAAGAACTTGTCTCAATAAAAATGTTTGACTTTCTCACATCCGGGAACATTTACAGGATACCAGAAGAACAACGTGATGTGTACAGGCAATACGGAGGTGTTCCACGTCTTGACGGGACTTATACTGTTTTTGGTGAAGTACTGGAAGGGATGGAGGTAGTTGACAGAATTGCAGCTGTAAACACTGATCCGTCAGATAAACCATTAACAGATATAAAAATCCTCAGTATAAAAATTAGCAACGAATAATCCTTTTTGAAAATTAAAATTATTTTCTGATGATATCAAAAATAAATAATCTGCTTTCCGAGATCAGTAATATAAGTGTTTCAGGTCAGGATGAACTGGAAGCATTCCGAATTAAATATCTGAGTAAAAAAGGATTAATAAATACCCTTTTTGATGAATTCAGGACTATTTCCCCTTCTGAAAAAAAAGAAACAGGTAAAAAACTTAATTTCTTAAAACAAAATGCTCTTGATAAATACAATCTTCTGAAGGAGTCGTTACAATCAACTGTTAATAAAAAAGAATCCGATGATCTGACACGTCCGGCATATCCCTGGAATTTAGGTTCAAGACATCCCATTTCCATAATGAGAAATGACATTATCAGTATATTTGAAAGAATTGGTTTTATCGTATCAGAAGGTCCTGAAATTGAAGATGATGATCATGTATTTACAAAACTGAATTTTGCTCCTGAACATCCTGCAAGGGATATGCAGGATACTTTCTATATATCACGTTTATCGCCCGAAGATTCCAGTCCGGATGATATTTTATTAAGAACACATACTTCTTCTGTTCAGGTACGCGTTATGCAGGCTACTAAACCTCCTATACGGACTATTTCGCCCGGAAGAGTATTTCGTAATGAAGCAATATCTGCCCGTGCTCATTGTATATTTCATCAGGTTGAAGGATTATATATTGATGAGAATGTGTCTTTTGCAGATCTCAGGCAAACCTTGTTATTTTTTGCCAGGGAGATGTTTGGCAAAAATACCGAAATCAGATTAAGACCATCATATTTCCCTTTTACAGAACCTTCTGCGGAGATGGATGTAAGCTGTTCAATTTGTGGAGGCAAGGGATGCAATGTGTGCAAATACACTGGTTGGCTTGAAGTACTGGGTTGTGGTATGGTCCACCCCGCTGTACTTGAGGCATGTGATATCGACAGTGATAAATATACCGGTTTTGCATTTGGTATGGGTATAGAAAGACCTGCTATGCTTAAGTACCAGGTAAATGATCTCAGACTTTATTTTGAAAATGATATAAGATTTCTTGAACAGTTCCATACAGCACTGTAGAGGTCTGAACATTTTATTATTGGCTATTGTTATTCTTTTGTCAATTAACAAACTGAAAGATGAAGCAAGAGGAACTATCCACTCCGTATTGTGATAAATGCGCTATAGAAAGAGGTTCTATCTTTAAGTACCTGTCTGCTGAAGAAATTAATATGCTTAACTTTGAAAAGGAATTCCGGCAATTTAAACGTGGAGAAATACTTTACCATGAAAGGAGCCGGATAAGTGGTTTTTATTGTATACACAGTGGAATCATAAAAGTATTTAAGACAGGACTTGATGGGAAAGAGCAGATAATACGTTTTGCCAGACCGGGAGATATAATTGCCTACAGGAGTATATTGAGCAATGAACCTGCCTGCACTTCTGCAAAGGTAATTGAAGATTGCAGAGTATGCTTTATTCCTTCAGAGATACTGATAAATCTTGTAAAATCGAATTCCAATTTTGCTTTCGAATTACTAAAACTTGCATGTCGTGAACTTGGAGAAGCCAATTCATATATAACAGATATCGCACAGAAAACTGTCAGGGAACGACTGGCTGAAATCTTACTTCTACTTATCAATGATTTTGGTCTTGACTTTCAGAATTATCTTCAGATCAGTCTTACACGTGAAGAGCTTAGCAATATTGTAGGCACTGCAACAGAATCTGTTATCAGACTTTTATCAGAATTCAAGGCAGACAATCTTCTTGAATTAAATGGCAGGAAAATAAAAATTCTGGATAAAAAAGGACTTGAAAAGATAAGCAAGGTTTTCGGGTAACATTTCTCTTTTCCATTATCCTTTTTTTCAGAATAAGGTATTTTCGTTCATCTTTTTCCCGAAATTAAGTCCAAGATGCTGGTAGGCATGTTCCGTAGCTTCTCGTCCCCGGGGTGTTCTTTTTATAAAACCTTCTTTTATCAAGAAAGGTTCATATACTTCTTCTATTGTTCCGCTTTCTTCTCCTACAGCTGTGGAAATTGTATTAAGGCCAACAGGACCGCCATTAAATTTATTTATTAAAGTTGTCAGTATCCTGTTATCCATCTCATCGAGACCCAGTTTATCAATATTTAAAGCATTAAGAGCATATTTTGTAATATCAATGTCTATTTTACCGGAACCCTTAACCTGAGCAAAGTCTCTTACTCTTCTTAACAAAGAATTTGCAATCCTGGGAGTTCCCCGGCTTCTTCGTGCAATTTCGACTGCTGCAGCTTCATTTATTGCTATATCCAGAATATCGGCAGACCTTTTTATTATTCCTGTCAGGACATCATGATCATAGTATTCCAGATGAAATTTTATGCCAAATCTGGCTCTGAGAGGACTTGTAAGAAGTCCGGAACGGGTAGTTGCACCAACAAGGGTATATTTATTCAGGGTAAGCTGTACAGACCTGGCACCAGGACCTTTGTCTATCATTATATCAATCCTGAAATCTTCCATTGCCGAATAAAGATATTCTTCAACAACCGGACTTAGCCGGTGTATTTCATCAATAAAAAGGACATCGCCCTGGTCAAGATTTGTGAGAAGACCGGCAAGATCTCCGGGTTTATCCAGTACAGGTCCTGAAGTTATTTTGAGATTGACTCCCAGTTCATTGGAAATGATTGAAGCCAGAGTAGTTTTTCCCAGACCGGGAGGTCCGTGCAATAAAACATGATCAAGAGACTCATTCCTTTGTTTGGCAGCAGTAACAAATACTATTAAATTATCGATTACCTGCTTTTGTCCTTTAAAATCATCAAAACAAATTGGTCTTAATTCTTTCTCAAAATCTTTGTCGGTAAAGGAAATATTGTCTTTCCTGATATTGTAAGTCTCTTCCATAAGACAAAGTAACTATTTTATAACCTTTGTGTCACCTTCCGGAAGATTAATTTTTACGCCGTTAATACTAACTTCAACATCATCCTTATAAGTTATGGCAAGTAAAACATTTCCTTCCTCATCATATTTTTTCCAGGTCCTTTGCTTCATTCCGTTCCTGTAAAACTGTTCTTCTTTAAGTCTCCTATTATGATAATAAAAAAGATGTTGCCCGTTTGGATTGCCCTGGATATAATTGCCCTTTGACTTAAGAGTTCCGTCAATATAATAAGATCTCCACTGACCCTCTCTTAAGCCTATTATATAACGGCCTTCTTCGATAATATCACCATTCATATATTTCCAATGTTCATTCCGTTCTCCGTCAGTATATTCACCCTGTGAAATTATTGTTCCTTCTTTTGAAAACTCAGTAAAAGATCCGTCACGTTTTCCAAGGAAGTATTCCTCTTCTATTCTGATATTACCATTATTATAATACCATTTCCATAATCCGTCAGGACGTCCGTTATTGTAATTACCAGTCTGTTCTACTTTACCATCTTTTGTATAAAACTTCCACAAACCGGCTCTCCTGTTATTAGTATATGTTCCTTCTGAATGAACATTCCCATCGGGATAAAAATCCTTCCACCTGCCATTTCTGTTACCGGATTCATCAACAATACCTTCCGATATTAAAAGACCATTATCATTATACATGAATGCATTTGTTACTCTTCCGTCTGCTCCGAATTCTCTGTGAACACCTACAGGAACATCCTTTCTGAATGGTCCACTGTAAATAAGATTGTTATTATTATCGTATCTTTCCACCATTTCTATATCAGGTTGATCTTCTACTCCTGATTTTACCATTGAACCATTGTCGTACAACATTGTCAAATTCAGATTACCCCGAACATCATATTCCTTATAATATCCATGCAACTGATCATCCTTATATGTCATTTCTGTTTTAACGTTCCCGCTCTGATAGAATTCCATCCATGTTCCCTGTTTAAGTCCTTCATTATCTGTTCTGTTAATCGTTTG
>JAAYDB010000112.1 GCA_012729475.1 Bacteroidota bacterium | reverse complement strand
CTCTCTGAGCTCTGTGCTCTGAGCCCTGCGCTTTTCAATTTTTTTTTAAACTCAGATATTACAATGGAATTTAATAACAAATGTCTGCTCATAACCGGTGGAACCGGTTCTTTCGGAAATGCTGTGTTACGCCGTTTCCTTGATACGGATATAGGAGAGATAAGGATCTTCAGCCGTGATGAAAAGAAACAGGATGATATGCGGCAGTTCTATAAGAACTCAAAAATTAAGTATTTCATAGGTGATGTCCGTAATATGACCAGTCTGGATGCAGCAATGCACGGAGTGGATTATATTTTTCACGCTGCAGCGCTGAAGCAGGTCCCTTCCTGTGAATTCTTTCCCGCCGAGGCAGTGAGAACAAATGTGATGGGGTGTGAGAATGTATTGAATTCTGCCCTGAAACATGATGTAAAGAGAGTGGTTACCCTCAGCACTGATAAAGCAGTGTATCCTGTCAATGCCATGGGTATGTCGAAAGCTCTTAGTGAAAAGATCATGATAGCCCAGTCGAGAAACCTGAATAGTTCAGGAGTTGTTTTCTGCGGCACCAGATACGGGAATGTCCTGGCTTCAAGAGGATCAGTTGTTCCTCTTTTTATTAACCAGATAAAAAACAGGCAGCCACTCACTGTCACTGATCCAAATATGACAAGATTTCTCATGACCCTTGAAGAAGCAGTTGAACTGGTTGTCTTTGCTTTCAGGAATGGTAATAACGGAGATATATTTGTAAGGAAATCACCTGCAACAACAATCGGTATCCTGGCACAGGCTGTTAAAGAATTATATAAGTCTGATCTGCCGGTTAAGATAATCGGCACAAGACATGCAGAGAAACTATTCGAGACACTGGTTAACCGTGAAGATATGGTAAAAGCTGTTGATGAAGGTGATTTCTTCAGGATACCTGCTGATACACGCGACCTGAATTATAACAAGTATTTCACTGAAGGAGAAGCCAGAGTATCAGACACTGCTGAATACACTTCCCATAATACATACCAGATGGATCTTGAGGAAACGAAAGAGCTTCTTATGAAACTTCGGATGATACGGGAAGATGTCCTTATGGAAAAAGGAGAGATGATTTTTGAGCCGTAAGGATAGTAACCCGGAAGCAAAATTTTGTATCCTTTGATAAATAGAGACATTTTTTATATTATTATACCAACAAAAAACTATTATTAATCCAGACCAAACATTTATGAAAAAAGCAATATCCCTGTTATTCTTTTTGTTTATAGTGTTTTCTCTGAATTCCCAGGAACATCCTGATCTGGGTTTCCACGGACTTGTTACCTGGCTTGATGACACCCATATAAGGGTTGAGTACGACTGGACAGATGATGCTCAGCTGAATGACTGGATCACTACCAGCGGATCGACTCTTATTCGTGAACCTGGCATAGTTACAGTGTCTGGTGGCAATGTTTCTGTCAGATCAATGATATGGCAACAGACTGTGAAATGTACAAGGATCCTTGCAGAAGATGTTGTTGCACTTTCTGTTGACGGGCATCATTTGAACTTCTATGCTGATCT
>JAAYDB010000111.1 GCA_012729475.1 Bacteroidota bacterium | reverse complement strand
TTTTTCTCCTGGCGTAGTCCATGTTACAGTTATTGAATTAGTCCCTTCTCCTTCCGTTATAATACCACCTGATGAAGTCCACCAGGAATAAAAATTCATACCGGGTTCTGTAGTATACAAATTGCCTTCTGATCCTTCACATACGGATGATGGTCCTGATATGACCGGTTCGTTTAACGGATAAACAGTAATATATATACTTATGAGCGAACTTATTCCACATTCATTAACACCGGATACCCTGAGAATACCAGATGTGGCATCATGATGAAATTCAAGCTTTATACTGTTTGGGGGATCATTCACCGTATCATGAGACATGAATACCCCGGTTCCATCGTACTCCCACTCATAGCTGCTTGCATAAGTGATACCTTCAACAAAATATAGTTCAGATGAATTGGGACATAAATGGCCAGGACCAATAATAAACAATGGATCACCCGGTAAGGGATTGACTGTAATATCAAGTGATGACTCAATTCCCTGCCCGCAAGCGTTATAGGCATAGACAGTCAGAGTGCCGGAGACGGCATCACGTGAGAAAGATACTTCAGTATAATTTGCTGTTCCACCTGACAGAGTTACTCCGCTCCCGCTGTATGACCATGAATATCCGTTTGCATTTGCAACATGTTCGATAAAATATGGAAAAGTATCATCCTGACACACTGCTGACGGTCCTTCTATTGTTTCTGCCGGTCCCGGTAAGGGATCCATCGTCAGTCTTACAAGTGTCCGTGTACTGCTTATACATCCGCTTGCTATCTGACGAGCCTCTGCATAATAATCTCCGGCCACAAGAGGCGTATAACTCAAACTGCCACGCTCTAACAATGTCCCTCCAGTCTCTGAATCATACCAGTCGGCTGTCTCTCCTTCTCCCACGGTAACAGTTAATTCAGGTATCGTTCCGTTCTCACAATAACTCTTATCACCTCCGCTAACCGGTGCTTCTATCACAGGACATGAACAATCAGGGGCTGTAACTGATACACTGTTAGTACATCCGTTATTATCCTCTACCGTTACTGTGATATTTGTCCCGGCCGGGACCTCTGTTATACTCCATACATTAGCTCCAAGGTCCGTAACCGTTCCTGCTGTACTGGTGACTGTCCCCTCACTCACTGTTACCTCCAGCGAATAAGTCTGAAGATCAGATGCACATGTCGCCGCTGAACTTATTGTTATAGTTGGTAAGGCGTTAACTGTTACCTCTACTGTACCTTCTGCACTGGCACAATCATCAACAGTGGCTGTTACACTGTAAGTGCCTGCCGATACTGAAGTGACAGATGACACAACAGGGTTCTGATCGGTTGACGTATAACTATTGGGTCCTGTCCAAAAATACGTTGCCCCTGGTATTTCTTCCACTGTAAAGATAAGGTCACTGCCTTCACAGACAGGACTGTTACTGCTGACTACCGGAGTCGAAGGTATGGGGTTGACTGTTACCTCTACTGTACCTTCTGCACTGGCACAATCATCAACAGTGGCTGTTACACTGTAAGTGCCTGCCGATACTGAAGTGACAGCTGACACAACAGGGTTCTGATCGGTTGACGTATAACTATTGGGTCCTTCCCAAAAATACGTTGCCCCTGGTATTTCTTCCACTGTAAAGATAAGGTCACTACCTTCACAGACAGGACTGTTACTGCTGACTACCGGAGTCGAAGGTATAGGGTTAACTGTTACAGTAATTATCTCTTCATCATAGAGAACAGGATCACCGTTATCGGTAACCCGGACAGTGAACTGGTATGGTCCGCTGTATGACTCAGCGGGAATCCATGAGAACTCACCGGATAAGGCATCAATAGCAGCTCCATAAGTTTCTCCTTCAAGGGAAAAAGTCAGTTGATCCGGGGGATCAGCATCAGTAGCCGTAGCAGTAAAAGCAAGGAGAGACTGCTGACAAACACTCTTATCCTCAACAGGATCCAGGACAGGAGCTTCATTACTCCATCCTGCAGCACTCAGCAACAAAAAGACCACCACCGGGAACAAGGTCCTGAGCAGCTTCCTTGTATTAGAGTGCCAATTTGCCGAATAAGAAAAATGGGATAT
Source organism: Bacteroidota bacterium (assembly GCA_012729475.1). GTDB lineage: Bacteria > Bacteroidota > Bacteroidia > Bacteroidales > VadinHA17 > LD21. The sequence continues at coordinate 2,279 of JAAYDB010000111.1, read as the reverse complement.
CATAAATATTTTTTTTAGTTCAGGGGTAGTTGTCGAAAATATGTAACAGAATACAAGTTAAAGCTTACTTTGCAATTGAAGAAAAAAAACTGCTATTCAGACTGTTAATGGGATAAAAATCATTCACTCAGACATGCTTTCGCCCCGTCAGTCACAGTGACAGGACTAACAAAAAAGGGGCCCGGACAGCCGGTTTTTCAAGGCTCTGCAAACAATTAATCCAATAAAATCACAGGATTTTTCTTCCCTGGAGGTTTACCCCGGGAAGCATAAAAAAGTATGTCTTGCTCAGCCTTCAGATTATAAAATCAAAAACTAAATTAGTTCAAATACTGCACAAAACAACTTTAATTTGACCAATAATAGGAAATAAGGGATAAAACAGTCGTAACCATAGGTAACTCACCACTCACCACTCACAGCATCGTAGACAAGATTCCCTAAAACATATGTTTTTTCAATCACCATCTCTGATTTAACCATCCGGAACAATATCAGATCGGCTCTTTTCCCTTCCTCAATGACGCCCCTGTCACTCAGTCCGTACAAGACTGCCGGATTGGTACTGGCCATAGTAATTGCTTCAGCCAGGGTACAGCCTGTCACTCTCATTATGTTTGCCACTCCGTCTTTCAATGGAGAAGCTGAACCGTAAACCCGTCCATTCAAATATCTGAGCATACCATTATCTGTCAGCATTATCCTGTCGCCCTCAGGACTGACATACTCTCCGGAAGGGAGAGTAGCAAAGCCTGTTACATCAGAAGTGATAACAGTATTGCCACTGCCTTTAACCCTGAAGAAAACACGTATTTCTTCGGGTGTAAGGGAGAACTGATCACATGTCATACTTATCATCAGACGGTCATCAGAAAGCTGTGGCCACAAAGGATTATGATGAGCTTCAACAGCGTCAGCCAGACCTTTTCCCAGATGTGTTGCTATACGTGCACCATGAGTCACTGCTTCTGAAATAACAACAGGGGAGGCATTATGATGACCCAGTCCGACAACAACACCCCTCGAACGGCATTTATCAATAAAATCCATTGCACCTTCCAGCTCAGGAGCAAGGGTCACCTGCAAGATACTACGCATTGAATATTCATATATCTCAAGAAATTTATCCCATTCAGGTTTGCTTATATATTCGAGGGAATTAGTACCTCTGTAGCCGTCGACAGGAGATATATACGGACCTTCCATATGAAAGCCGGGTATTGATCCCAACAGATTCTTTTCATCTTTCATGTGAGCCAGGACTATCAGATTCTTTTTTATCAACTCCGGATCGTTCGTGGTGAGAGTCGGCAGATAAGTGGTCACCCCTGTCTTCCATAAAGCATAAGTAGCATCTCTTACTCCCTGGGCTGTAAGCACATGGTCGGGAGAGCAGAAAGACACTCCTGCAAATCCGTTTACCTGATTATCTATCAGTCCGGGTGCAATGATCAGCTCGGGAGTCCCTTTCGGAAGCCTGTTCTGTTTCCTTATGCCGGTAATAATGCCATCCTGTATAGTGATACGCACGGGACTGTTATCGGTATACATCAGACCATATATCTCCTGCTGACCAAAACAAGTAAATGACACCAAAGTAAAACCCAGAACAACATACCACCTTATAACATAATGAATTACAAAACTCTTTATTCTCATTTCCTGTAAATATTACTCACTACTCATCACTCACTACTCACTCCTTTCCCAGCCTGAGCGGTAAATAAAAAAAGCTACCAGGGCTGTCAAGGCAGAAGTTATTCCTATGCTGTATGATATATTGCGAGGAAGGGAAAAACCTTCCGGAGCAAAGAGGAAGTATGTTGTTATCACTGCTGTCATGAAGACTGCCGGTATCAGGGTTACCCAATACGTTTTACCTGCTTTCAGCAGATAGACAGTTATGGCCCACAGGACTATCATGGCAAGAGTCTGGTTTGACCATGCGAAATATCTCCATATCACACTGAAATCCATACGTGTTATAAGGAAACCTATAAGAAATAAGGGAATACTTACCAGCAAACGGTTTTTAACCGGGCCCTGTTTGAATTTCAGGAAATCGGCTACTATGAGTCTGGCACTTCTGAAAGCTGTGTCTCCTGATGTTATAGGAGCAGCGACCACTCCCAGCAATGCCAGCAAACCTCCGAAACGGCCGAGCAGTGAACCGGATATCTCGTTGACCAGAACAGCTGCATTCCCCTGATTGGCCGTCATCACGTCATTAAGCTCTCTTATACCTCCGTAAAAACTCATGCCGATTACTGCCCATATAG
>JAAYDB010000110.1 GCA_012729475.1 Bacteroidota bacterium | reverse complement strand
GCTGTCTTTTCTTGTTGTGTATCGTTCCAACTGCTGTTCAAGAACGGTGATTTTTGTCATCAATCGGGTAATTTCCCTGGCTTGCATCATTACGATGCGCTTCAGATCTTCAATGATTATTTTATCCTATGCTTCCATAGTCTGTGCTACAAAACTACCACTGAAATCCATTGTATCAAAGAACGTAACCGCTTATTTATCAAACACTAAAATAATATTTGTTCATATGTACTCATTTTCAAAAAACAACTAAACACAAATACAAAAAATGTTGACTCAGAGAGAATAATTGTTAATAACACTTAATTTTACAGAAACTGATTAGTTACAAAGAAACTAACTTTAAGATATCTTTTATATCTTTTATTTTAAGTAAAACACCAGTTTCAATATGTTTATTATCAGGATAAGGAATAGCATCAACAGGCTTCCCGGTTTCAAAGCCGGGTGCTTTTTACTATCAGACATTTACTGTAATGCAATCGGTTGCATTACTAAAATATATTTATAAATTTGAAGCTGGAAGTAGAATGTGGATTTTAGGTTGATATTTATTATATTTTCTATAAAACAAAACGATAATGAATGAAATTCTTGAAAAGATATCACATTGTGTCGAATTCGGTAAAATAAACAAGGCATCTCCATATCCCCCTGACATGAAGGGGCAGGAAGGAGCTGATGAACTTGCTAAACTTGCTCTCGAGTCAGGCATTAAACCGGGAGAGATTCTTGATGATGCACTGATCCCGGCCATGTCGGTAGTTGGAGATAAATTCAGCAAAAAGCAGATATATGTTCCACAAATGCTTATGGCAGCGAAAGCAATGAGTGCTGCAATGGAACATTTAAAACCATTTTTTGTATCGGGAGAGACAAGGAGAAAAGGAAAATTCATTATTGGTACTGTCCATGGTGATCTGCATGATATTGGTAAAAACCTTGTATCTATGATGATAGAAGGAGGAGGATGGGAAGTTATTGATCTGGGTGTTAATGTCAGTACTGATAAGTTTCTTAAGGCCATAGGAGAGAATCCGGATGCTATTGTGGGACTATCAGCTCTTCTTACAACTACTATGGAAAATATGAAAAATACTGTTTCAGCAATAAAGGAAAAGCACTCAGACCTTATCGTCCTTGTTGGTGGTGCTCCAGTGACAATGGACTTTTGTTTGCAGATAGGAGCGGATTTCTATTCTCCTGATCCCCAGGGGGCTGTCAGTTATCTGAATAAACTGGTATCATAAAAACATATCCTGACTAAGTATGATAACAACACTCAGAGGAAAAACGAAAGAGGTTGCCATTAGCACTGAAGGACCTGTAGTTATTATTGGTGAGAGCATCAATCCCACAAGGAGAAAGAAACTTGTATCCACTCTCCAGGCAAATAATTTTGACTTCGTGCTGGAACTTGCAGAAACCCAGATAAAAGCCGGAGCTGATGTACTTGATGTGAATGTTGGGTTTCCCGGAGTTAATGATGTTAAACTGCTCCCGGAAACTGTAAAAGTACTTCAGGAGCATTTTGATGTTCCCCTGTGTCTTGATTCTCCCAATCCCATGGCTATAGAAGCTTCTCTAAAAGTTGCAGAAGGCAAATGTCTTATTAATTCAGTGAACGGAGAAGAGAAATCATTACAGACACTATTACCTGTTGCCAGAGAATATGGAGCTGCTATAATCGGGTTATGTATGGATGATGACGGGATAACACATTTTCCTGAGAAAAGGCTGGCAATAGCTGAAAAGATTATTGAAAGAGCCATTAGTGCTGGTATCAAAGCTGAAGATATCATTATTGATCCGCTTGCTATGGCTGTCAGCGCCGACCCTCAGGCTTGTATTGTTACTCTTGAAACAATAAGGCTGATTCATACCAGACTGGGCCATAATATTACTCAGGGTGCCAGTAACATATCCTTCGGATTACCTGACAGAGAATCACTTAATGCTTCCTTTATGGCTGTGTCAATATATAATGGGCTTACCTGTCCCATTGCCAATCCTGAAAAAATTACAGCTATGGTAAGGGCTACCGACCTTGTTCTTGGGAGAGATGACTTCGCAGTCAGGTTCGTTGAATTTTTCCAGAGTCGACAGTAAAATTCAATATTATAATATCTGCATTTATGTCAGTGTTTAAACCGGCCCGGAGATGGCAGCCTGCTTTTTATCCTTTTAAGAAGGAGAAATTTTCATCACGCCTTCTTGCCAGGATAGAACTGGCAGTCAAAGGTCCTGTGTTCGGTTGCCGTATGTGTGGTAATTGTCTCTTGCAGGAAACGGCATTTATATGTCCTATGGAATGTCCCAAAGGATTACGGAACGGCCCTTGCGGTGGAGTGACCAGGGAAGGGAATTGTTATATTGATGAAACAAGAAAATGTATCTGGCATGCTATTTATAGCAAAGCAAAAAAAAAGGGAAGGGAAGAACTCCTTCTTGAAGTATTGCCTCCACTTGACTGGAACAAGACCGGCACGGAAACATGGGGTGATGTTATCAGACAGATAAGGGTTACAGGTACTGCACGTTTTGTTAAGAGCCTGTTCTCCAAAGACAAAAAACATAAAAAAGAGGTATGGGATTCAGTTTTCAAGACTATACGTCAGCCCGGATGGTGGAACGGAGATTCCCGATACCATGCTCCTTCTTACAGCGAACCGGCTTCTCTACTTGAAAAAAGACTAAAAGCGGGAGAGTTTGTCGTAGCCACAGAAGTGACTCCGCCTCTGAGTGCAAAGTCTGCAAAGCTGATACGGGAAATAGAACTCGTCAAACCATGGGTGACCGCAATTAATTTTACAGATTCTTCTTCCGCTAATCCCAAAATGTCGAGTATGGCAGGTTGCAAGGTTGCTCATGACCTGGATGCTGAGGCAGTGTTACAAATAACAGCCCGGGATACATCCAGGACGGGTCTTCAGTCTATGGTTACAGGCTGTGGTCAATTCGGAGTTAAAAATATATTGTGTATAACAGGTGACAGCCCGAAAGCCGGTCCTTCACCAAGAGGCAGCATGAATTTTGTGGATCTTGACTCTGTACAGATGTTGTGGATACTCAGAAGGATGAGAGATGAAGGGATTTACCTTGACGGAAGAAAAATAAAATATCCGCCCATGTTCTTTCTGGGTGCTGCAACATCGCCTATGGTACAGGATCCTGAGTTACAGGCAATACGCGATCATAAGAAAGTGAATTCCGGCGCACAATTCTTACAGACAAATTTAATCTTTGAACCTGACAGACTGGAATCGTGGCTTGAACAGATGGATAAAAGAAATATTCTTGATAAAGTATTTATTTTAGCAGGAGTAACCCCGCTGAAAAGTTACAAGATTGCAAAATTTCTTCATGAAAAAGTGCCAGGGGTTTTTTTACCTGATAATGTCCTCAAACGGATGGAAAATGCCGGTGACGGGGAGGCTGAAGAGGGACTTACAATATCACTGGAAATAATTGACTCACTGAAAAACAAAAAAGGGATAAACGGGATACACCTGATGACTCTCGGATGGGAAGAAATTGTTAAGAGGATAGTGACAGAGTCGGGATTAAATCCCCCTTCCTCTCTCAGGGAATAATAATCATTTTCCATTCTGTCCTTTGTCAGGGAATTGATACTAATTCGGAGACTGATATGGCATTGTCAGCTTTTATTTTTGATTTTAAGGACCTGCATCTGGATGTAGGCCACATAGAAAACATTTTGGGTTATGACAAAGGAACTTCTGATGAACCCATATCACTGACTATAGAAGAAATACTTAAAGAGTCAGGATCTTTTCCCAATATCAGGGCAGAATACAGAATATTCGAAAATTTTACCTTCAACATTCCAGAAATGAGTTTAAAAATCAACGATCTGGATTTTAATGTGGGGAAAATAATTTTCAATCAGCTTAGAAACTCAGAAATAATTGTTTTTTTTCTTGCGACAGCAGGAGAAGAGATAGTAGTAAAAAGTAGTGAAGCAATGAAAAGGGGTGATTTTCTGCGTGGATATATTTATAATATTATCGGAAGTGAAATAGCCGAAGCAGCTGCTGAAACGATGCATGATCAACTGCAACAGTTTATGGCATCTTCAGGCAGGGGCGTTACCAGCCGTTTCAGTCCGGGTTATTGTGGATGGGATCTTTCGGAACAACATTTACTGTTCAGTCTTTTCCCGGATAATTTTTGTGGTATCAGGCTGACTTCTTCAGCTTTGATGGATCCTTTAAAATCTGTAAGTGGCATTATAGGTGCCGGGCATGATGTTAAAAGAATGGCTTATCCCTGCAAATTATGTTCTATGAAGGATTGTTCATTCAGAAGATCAGAAGACTCCAAAAGATAGAGATTGTAAACGAAGTCCAGGATTAAGTTTGGTATGGCACAGGTCAAAAATAAACCCTGCTGTGTTGTATAGCAGGGTTGAAAGTCTGGTAGATTTCTTCTTTTCAGCTTATTTTAATGTAATCTGTTCCGTAAGGAGCACGCTGAGGCCTGGATAGCATGCTATTTGCTTCATCATCATTGATGAATCTCTCTTTGTCCGGATCCCAGTATAGTTTTCTGCCAAGTTTCATGGCAATATGAGTAACAAGACACACAGAGCAGGCACGATGGCCTATTTCAACAGGAGAGATGGGTTCTTTGCGTGACTTGATACATTCCAGCCAGTTGCCGGGTTGTGATGTGCTTTCATACAGATGAATTTCATTGGGACCAATTTCTGAGCTGAGCAGTTTGGGATCACTGGCATCAAGAGCTTTGGATTCCTGGGCCTCAGTGATCGGGTCACTTTCTGTAGCCCTATAACTTCCGCGGGAAACGAAAATCCAGCCTTCTGTTCCTTCATATCGCACTCCGTTAGGATAGTTGCCACTTGTTATTTGTGTTATACCATTTTTATATTCTGCAATTGACATAAAATCACCATGTACGTCCCATAGTCCTGATTTTGGAAATTGAGCCACAGCTTCAACAGACACAGGGCCAGTTAATTCAGTGTCCATTCCCCATGCTGCCGAATCGAAATGGTGCTGTCCCCATCCGGTTATCATTCCCGCTCCAAACTGTTCGCATCTGAGCCATCCGGGCCTGCCAAAATCATTTTGAGGATGGACCCGTATCTCAGTGTAATAGACTTCAGGGGTTGAACCAAGCCACATATCGTAATTCAGATTTTTGGGAATCGGCATTTCAGGAGCCGCCGGTCCGGCAGGATCGCCCGGCAATCCGATTTTTACAGTGTGGAGTTTTCCGATACGACCGTTCCTTACAAGCTCTGCAGCTAATCTCCATTGAAAAGAGGAACGTTGCTGAGTTCCAACCTGGAGTATGATATTCCTGCGCCTGACGATATCACTGAGCAATCTCCCTTCAGTAATAGTAAGAGAGGTGGGTTTCTCAAGGTAGATATCTTTTCCTGCAAGAGCTGCTTCTATGCCCGGCTGAGAATGCCAGTGGTCAGGAGTTGTTATCAGGACAGCATCAATTGACCTGTCAAGAAGCATGTCTTTATAGTCTGCAAAAGTTTTTGCATTACTGAAAGTATCATTCCCCGTCTTTTTGGTATAAAAGCCGTCAACAAATTGTTTCCCGAGAATCATACGGTTTGAATCAACATCAGAAACTGCAGTGACCATTGCGGTGTCAAATCCCATTACCTGAATGACATCACCTCTTCCCTGCCTTCCGCAACCAATCCATCCTATATTGATCCTGTCACTCGGGGGATTCTTACCGATAACCGAAGAAGGAACAATGGTTGGGATTATAAATGTTCCGGCTGCTGCAGTCACTGAATTGGTAATAAAGGTTCTTCTTTTCATAAGCTTATAGTTTAATTTTTAATGGCCTGGTGGAACCCACTTGTATACCTGATAATATTCATTCGTGTTATATAGGAATTATATGTGGGTTTCATATTCAATGATTTTTGGTTATTTGTTTTTTTAGATAAATATGATCCTATACAAATATCGAAATAAAAAACCACGTTGTTACTGGATAATGGATATTCCCGTTTCTGAATTCTCGTTTTTCGCATAAACTATTGATATATAAACTATAAGAAGGCATGAGAGTTTGTTGGTCAGTGAAAAATACACTCTTATTGGATTCTGTTTCACCTGGCAAAAACAATTTGAAAGTGTTAAAATAGGAAAAAAAACTATAATCTGTGCAATCGATTGCATATTATTAACCTGCGGATCAAAAGAAAGCATTCGTTTTTGTTTATATTTGGAAATAAATGCTTTCAGATGAAAGAAAACAGGGAAATAACTATATATGATGTGGCAAGGGTACTTAATTTGTCACCTTCAACGGTAAGCAGGGCTTTGAAGAATAAACCCCATGTAAGCAGGGAAACAAGGAACAGGATAACAGAGGCTGCAGATAAGATGGGTTATCGTCATAATAAATTTGCCAGTAATTTGCGTCAGAAAAAGACACAAACAATAGGTGTTGTTGTTCCAAGACTGAACAGTTATTTTATGGCAGAGGCTCTTGCAGGTATAGAAAAAATTGCTTCTGATAACGGTTACAGCCTTCTGATCGCTCAATCACAGGAATCATATATTAAAGAACAATTATGTATTTCAACGCTTTTTAACAGCCGGGTTGATGGATTTCTGGTTTCTCTGGCTTATGATTCCAGTGACATGGAACACTTTAACATCCTGTTTAAGAAGAACATACCAGTAGTGTTTTTTGACCGTGTGAAGAAATGTAATAATTGTGTAAATGTAGTAATAGATAATTACAGGGCCGGATATGAGATAACAACACACCTCATTGAACAGGGCTGTAAAAACATTATGCATCTTGGAGGCAATATGCTAAGGAATGTATATTCTGAACGTTTTTGCGGCTATAAACAAGCTTTGCTGGATAAAAACCTTACTTTTAATAATAACTTTCTCGTGGTGAGCGATATGACCAGTAAGGCCGGAAGCGATTTTGCCCGGAGGATAATCAGGATGAAACAACATCCTGATGCTGTTTTTACATCAAACGATACAACAGCAGTGGCCATTATAGCAGAACTTGAAAATGCAGGTATCAGAATCCCGGAAGATATAGCAGTAGCAGGTTTCAATAACGAACCGGTGGGCAGGTTCATAAAACCCAACCTGACTACAGTGAACTACCCGGCCAGGGAAATGGGTGAAACAGCAGTAAGCATGCTGCTCAACAGGCTCACCAATTCACAGGCACAACATGCCGACACTGTCGTAATTGATCATAAAATAATTATACGTGAATCTTCTGTCAGAAAGACAAGGGGATCTCAAACAACAAAAACATTATAATATTATGAAGAAATTGCTTAAATCTCTGTTCGTTGTATCTCTCTTATTCTTTTTCACCGGTCTTTATGCAGAAGATGGATACAGACTATGGCTTAGATATGATGCTGTCACAGACCAGAAAGTCCTCAAAGAATATGGCAGGATAATAAAAGGATGGGTTGTTGAAGGCGATTCTCCTGTTCTTGCAGTGGCGAAAAAGGAGTTGCAGACAGGCCTTGACGGGCTGTTGGGAAAAAGTGTTCCGGAAATGTCTTCACCTGCCAGGAAAGGTATCATTCTGGCCGGTACTCCGGATGGTTCTCCGCTCATTGCTTCTCTGAATATTGAAGATAAATTATCCTCACTGGGTAAAGAGGGGTATATTCTGATGAATACCAGGTTCAGAAATAAAAAAGTACTCCTTATTGCAGCGAATGATGATATAGGGGTATTATATGGTATATTTCATTTTCTCAGACTGATACAGACATGTGAATCTCTGAAGAATCTTTCTGTTGTCAGTTCTCCAAAGATTAAAGTAAGGTTGTTGAATCACTGGGATAATCTTGACAGATCGGTAGAAAGGGGGTATGCAGGTTTGTCTCTCTGGGATTGGGAAGAACTTCCGCATATTTCTGATCATAGATATACGGATTATGCCCGGGCTAATGCTTCTGTCGGAATAAACGGCACTGTTCTTACTAATGTGAATGCCAATGCATTGATACTGACAAAGGATTATCTCCCCAAAGTGGCTGCTCTGGCTGATGTGTTCAGACCATATGGTATAAAAGTATACCTGACTGCCCGGTTCAGTGCTCCTGTTGAAATTGGTAATCTGAAAACGGCGGATCCTCTTGACCCGGCTGTTAAAGAATGGTGGATGGAAAAAGCAGATGAGATATATAGTTATATACCTGATTTCGGTGGTTTTGTGGTAAAGGCAAATTCCGAAGGCCAGCCTGGTCCTCAGGATTACAAAAGGACACATGCTGACGGGGCAAATATGCTGGCAGATGCGGTAGCCGGCCATGGAGGGATAATCATGTGGAGAGCCTTCGTTTATGATAACAATGTTCCTGACGACAGGGCGAAACAGGCATACAATGAATTTGTTCCTCTTGATGGTAAATTCAGGGATAATGTGATTATTCAGGTGAAAAACGGACCTATCGATTTCCAGCCCAGGGAACCGTTCCATCCTCTTTTCGGTGCTATGCCGGAGACTCCTCTTATGCCCGAATTACAGATAACACAGGAATATCTGGGATCTTCGGTTCATCTGGTTTATCTCGCTCCACTTTTTGAAGAATGCCTTAAATCTGATACCTATGCCAGAGGAGAAGGATCACTCGTGGCAAAAGTCATTGACGGGTCACTGGAAAACCACTATCTTACTGCAATAACGGGTGTGGCAAATGCAGGAAATGTTAGAAACTGGACAGGCCATCCCATCGGACAGTCAAACTGGTATGCTTTCGGACGTCTTGCCTGGGACCCCTATCTTGATTCCGGAACAATTGCAGATGAGTGGATAAAAATGACTTTTTCAAATGATCCGGAAGCAGTGAAAATAATAGGGAGAATTATGCTAGACTCCCGTGAAGCTGCCGTCAAATATATGACCCCTCTCGGATTACACCATATTATGTATGAAGGTCATCACTATGGGCCCGGTCCATGGGTGAGCAGAGGAAGAAAAGACTGGACTTCAGTATATTACCATCAGGCAAGTACTACAGGTATAGGTTTTGACAGAACCTCTTCAGGAAGCAATGCAGTAAACCAGTATTTCCCACCTGTCAGAGAGATGTATGAAAATATCGAAACTTGTCCGGAGAATCTGTTGCTCTGGTTTCATCATGTCTCATGGGATCACAGGTTAAAATCGGGAAGAAACTTATGGGACGAAATGTGTTATCTGTACCATGAAGGTGTTAATGATGTCCGGTGGATACAGAGTGAATGGAAAAAAACAGAGAAGTATATTGACAACGACCGGTTTGAAGAGGTAAAAACCCTTCTTGAGAAACAGGAGAGAGATGCAAAGATATGGAGAGACGGTTGCTTACTTTATTTCCAGACTTTTTCAAAGAAACCCATTCCTTCAGATCTTGAAAAACCTGAACATGATCTGGATTTCTATATTAATCACAAATACACAGATATACCTGGTATAAGATAAAGATCTGTACAATCTTTTATCTTTTCCGGAGAATATTTTAAACCATACAAAAACGGTTTATTACGTAAATTATCTGATAACATAGAAATACAGACATAGTACGAGAGAGTAAAGGGTTTGCAAAAAAATAAATCTTAAAACACATGAAAGCATTAATTAAGTTGTTGGTCAGTGTATTTCTTCTGGTGGATTTTATTCCGTTAAATGCTGAAGATGGATACAGACTCTGGCTAAGATATGATCTTGTCAGTAATCCTGAGATCCTGGAATATTACAGGGAGACAATTACCGGTTATATGATAAGTGATGATTCGCCTACCTGTAAAGTGGCGGAGACTGAGTTGCAAAATGCCCTGACAGGATTGTTAGGGAGATCCCTGCCTTCCGTTTCAGTTGCCGGAAACGGAACAATAGTTGCCGGAACACCGGAAACATCTTCACTGATAGCTGAAATGTATTCTGAAAATAAACTGCAGGAAGCGGGTGATGAAGGATATTTTATAGAAAACACCAGGCACAATGGTATAAACTTTATTGTTATAGCTGCCAAAAATGACATTGGAGTACTTTATGGGGTATTTCATTTGTTAAGAATGATACAGATGAATCAGAATCTGGACAATCTTTCTGTAATGAGTTCAACAAAGATGAAAGTCAGAATTCTTAATCACTGGGATATGCTTCCGATGGGTGAAAGAGGATTTACAGGCAATACTATTTGGAAGTGGAATGAACTGCCGGGTAAGCTTGATCCACGATACACTGATTATGCCAGGGCCAATGCTTCTATCGGAATAAACGGTACTGTCCTGACGAATGTAAATGCCGATGTAAGACTTCTGACACCGGAATATATGGAAAAAGTGGCAGCTCTTGCTGATGTCTTCCGGCCATATGGAGTAAGGGTCTATCTGGCTGCTAAAGTCACGGCCCCGATGGAGATCGGGAAACTAAATACTGCTGATCCGCTTGATAAGGATGTTATTGCATGGTGGAAGAAGACAGCAGATGAATTATATAAGTATATTCCGGATTTCGGAGGGTTTGTGGTCAAAGCTAATTCCGAGGGTCAGCCGGGGCCTCTTGACTATAACAGAACACATGCTGACGGAGCTAATCTGCTGGCTGATGCAGTTGCCCCTCATGGAGGAATAATCATGTGGAGAGCTTTTGTATACGATAATAAAGTTCCTGAAGACCGTATTAAACAACCTTTTAATGAGTTTATGCCTTTTGACGGAAAGTTCAGAAAGAATGTAATTCTGCAGGTCAAAAACGGCCCTCTGGACTTTCAGCCCAGAGAACCTTTTCATCCTCTTTTTGGAGCAATGCCCGAAACCCCACTGATGCCGGAATTCCAGATTTTGCAGGAATACTTTGGATTTACAACCCATCTCACTTTCCTTGCTCCCTCATACGAAGAATGCCTGAAAGCCGACACATATTGCATGGGAGAAGGCTCTCTGGTAGCCAAAGTAATAGATGGCACCATAACAGATTATCCCATTACGGGAATGGCCGGAGTTTCAAATATTGGAGCAGACAGGAACTGGACAGGACATATTTTCGGGCAGTCTAACTGGTATGCCTTCGGAAGACTGGCATGGGATCCATATATGAGTTCGGAAGAAATTGCTGAGGAATGGGTGCGGATGACATTTACTAATGATGAAGATGTTGTTGGAAGGATATCAGGATTTATGGTTGAATCACGTGAAATAGCAGTTAATTACAGGACTCCTCTGGGCTTGCATCATATTATGTATGCAGGCACCCATTATGGTCCGGGTCCGTGGTTTGACAGAGACCCGAGAGATCCTCGTCCGGACTGGACCTCAGTATATTATCACCGTGCTGATGAAAAAGGTGTAGGGTTTAACAGGTCTTCCTCCGGTAGTAATGCTGTTGCACAGTATTTTTCTCCTGTAAGAGAATTATTCGATAAGGTTGAAATCTGTCCGGAAAACCTTTTATTATGGTTCCATCATGTATCATGGGATCATAAGCTAAAATCCGGCAGGACTTTGTGGGATGAGATGTGCCTGAGATATAATGAAGGAGTCGAAGGGATACGTGAAATCCAGACAGAATGGGACAGACTGAAGCCTTTTCTTGATGCTGAAAGGTATGAAAATGTTCGAGAGAGGCTTGTAAAACAGGTTAGGGATGCGAGAATATGGAAGGATGCCTGTATTGTGTACTTTCAGACCTTTTCGAAGAAGGCTATTCCTGAAGGGGTTGAGCCGCCTGAGCATAACCTGGAATGGTATAAAGCTCACAGGTATACTGATATTCCGGGGCTTTTCGGGGCTCCGTGATCAGAAAAATGTAAGAAATAAAAAATTTTTGTCTGACGTTGCCGGTTTATTATTCCACGGGGATTCGTCTCCGGAGGAAATATATCATATAATAATTATTCTCTTTTGAGAATAATTTTCAGAAAATAGCATTTTTCTGAAAATTGCTGTTGTTCCACAATGCATTTTTTTGTTAACATACCTGCTAACCCGGAATGAAGAATCAGATACTATACAAATGGGTAATGAACTATTCAAAATAAATTATAACTTTAACGGCAGTAAAAGCTTCCAGGGAATATCTGAATGATGTCAGCAGACAACTGCAAAGTAAAAGTTTCAGGATTCATCTGTTCTATAAATTATTTCTCTGTAAGCACATAGTTTGACTGAATAATAAATTTATTGATAATAACTAAAAACACTTTTAATATGTTATTGCTTGGAATAGACTTGGGAAGTTCTTCTGTTAAAGTATCGGTAATGGAAGGTAAAACAGGGGAATGCCGTGCTTCGGCGTTTTACCCGAAAGATGAAATGAAAATAATTGCCAGTAAACCAGGATGGGCAGAGCAGGATCCCGAAGCCTGGTGGTCCAATCTAAAGGCTGCTGTAGCAGATTGTAATAAACAGCTAGGAGATGAGAAGAAAAGGATAGGGGCTATTGGCATCTCTTATCAGATGCACGGTCTGGTCGTTGTCGATAAAGATTTTAAAGTCCTTCGGCCTTCAATCATATGGTGCGATGGCAGGGCTGTCGAATATGGAGAAAAAGCTTTTAAAACGCTCGGCAAGGATTTTTGTTTATCAAGACTGCTCAACTCACCGGGTAATTTTACTGCCACCAAACTTGCCTGGGTTAAGGAAAATGAACCAGAGCTTTTTGGCAGAATACATAAGATAATGTTGCCTGGGGATTATTTTGCCATGAGATTGACGGGTGAATTACTTACAACATATTCTGGCTTATCAGAAGGTATTTTCTGGGATTTTCCGGGCAACAGTGTTTCCGGAGAACTCCTTGACAATCTGGGGTTCAGCCCGGATTTGCTTGCAAAAGCAGTTCCTTCTTTCTCAGAACAGGGTACACTTCTGAAAAAAATTGCAGGGGAGCTTGACCTCCCGGAAGGCATACCTGTGTCATATCGTGCAGGCGATCAGCCAAATAATGCATTGTCACTTAATGTGCTTGAGCCAGGTGAAGTAGCTGCTACAGCAGGCACATCAGGAGTTATTTATGGGGTGACTGATCAAAAGAAATTCGATCCTCTTTCAAGAGTCAATACTTTTCTTCACGTCAATCATTCAGAAGTGAAGCCGCGTTTGGGAGTCCTGTTGTGTATCAACGGAACAGGCATTCTTAATTCCTGGCTGAGAAGGAATACAGGAAATAATCTTTCTTATGACCAGATGAACGAGATGGCAGAACAGATACCGGCAGGTTCACAAAACCTTACCATTCTGCCTTTCGGTAACGGGGCTGAGCGTATGCTTGGGAACAAAGATATCGGTTCAAGAATAAACGGCATCAACTTTAATACCCATACAAATGCTCATCTTTTCAGAGCTGCACAGGAGGGGATAGTTTTTTCAATAAGATACGGGCTTGATATTATGAAGGAAACAGGTATTAATCCTGAAGTAATAAGGGCAGGTGCTGCAAACATGTTCCAGAGTCCTGTTTTCAGAGAAGCCCTGTCATGTATATCAGACACAGAGATCCACCTTTATAATACCGACGGATCACTGGGAGCAGCCAGAGGAGCAGGAATAGGTTCCGGTTATTATAATTCAGCGAAAGAAGCATTTTCCGGATTGAAAGAAGTCGGGATAACAAAACCTGACAAGTCAAAAACTGGAGCTTATGAAAATGCTTATAATGCCTGGAAAAATAATCTCGAATCAGTACTGTAAAATGTTCGAATATCTATCGGGGAATGTTAAACAATGATAATCTCCGGACGGAAAAATTAAGTAAAAAGAAACTAAAGTATTTCGTATAGTGCTTAAAGTTTTTTAAATTCGTCAAATAAAAAATGTATCACTAAAACTTATCAGATATGATTTACAAAGGAAAAAAAGAATTTTATCCTGGAATAGGGGAAATTAAATACGAAGGCAAAAAATCAAAAAACCCCCTTGCTTTCAGGTGGTATAACCCGGATCAGGTAGTGGGTAACAAGACGATGAAAGAACATCTTCGTTTTGCAATTGCTTACTGGCACTCTTTCTGCGGAGACGGTAGTGACCAGTTCGGCGATTCTACTCATGTTTATCCCTGGCAGAATCCTGATCTTGATGACACGATCAGACAAAGACTTGATGCTGCCTTTGAATTTATTACAAAAATCGGAGCCCCTTACTACTGTTTCCACGATGTAGACGTTGTTGGTGGCAACGGATCGGTACTGGATGTGGAAAAACGTCTTGAGAAATTTGTTCCTGTTATGAAAGACCTTCAGAAACAAACAGGAGTCAAACTCTTATGGGGAACAGCAAACCTTTTCTCTAATCCCCGTTATATGAATGGCGCAGCAACCAATCCTGATTTTGCTGTCGTTGCCAATGCAGGGGCACAGCTAAAAAATGCTATTCAGGCTACAATCGAACTGGGTGGTGAGAATTATGTCTTCTGGGGCGGAAGAGAAGGTTATATGAGCCTTCATAATACGGATATGAAACGCGAAGTGGACCATCTGGCTATGAT
>JAAYDB010000109.1 GCA_012729475.1 Bacteroidota bacterium | reverse complement strand
TCCAGATAAAACCGTCACCAGTGAGTAGTGAAGGAATGAATTTCTCTCCTGCTGTGATACCTACACTTGCGAGAAAAAGGACTATTCCCATTTCACGGATCATATAATTGGCGCTGGGTGTAGTATATGACACCAGTTGAAGCCGGTAACCATATCTGCTCAATAAGATTGCAACTATCAGGGGACCACCGGCCAGACCAAGCTTCACCGGATGTATAACTCCCGGTATTCTAAATGGAATGCTCCCAAGAAGTACTCCAAGCAGGATACCAATAAAGATCGGTATTAAATTAGGTTCCTCAAGCCGCCTTACAGAATCCCCAAGTTCATTTGTAAGCTTCTCAATAGATCCTTCATCACCAACAATGGTCAGCCTGTCTCCGGGCTGTAACCTTATTTCAGGAGATCCCAGAAATTCTATACCGGAACGGTATACTCTGGTGATATTGATATGATATCTTGTCCTTAGCTTCAATGATCCCAGTGATTTACCAAATACATTCTTATTACTTACCAATATTCTTCTGGAAACAAGTTTCCCCGACATAGCCGTAAGGTCAAGATTACTCTTCACTCCTGTCCTTCTGATTATATCCGGAATAATCGCTTTGGCTGCAACTACGAGTATTATATCTTTCTCATGTACAATAGTGTCCGGACCGGCAATCACTAATTCTCCATTATGTAAGACTCTGGAAATAACAAAACTATGCTCAATGATCCCGGGTATCTCTCTGATAGATACACCGAATAAGTCCCTGTTGGTTACCATTATACTAATGGCGTCCGGCATTTTCTCTTCAGGATTCTGATCCCTTTTGTACATGTCCAGTTCTTCTTTTGTATTAACTTTAAAGAGAACTCTTATCATGATCATTGTCAAAATAATACCCAGCACTCCAAAAGGGTATGCCACAGCATATCCCAAACTTATTTCGGGGATATCCGGAGTAATCCATATCTGTTCAAGAGCCTGCTGAGCTGCACCCAGACCCGGAGTATTAGTAACAGCCCCCGACATAACACCAACGAGCATGGGAAGAGATATACCTGTAAGATAATGAATTGTGAGTGTTGTCACTGCTCCAAGGAAGACAACTGCCATTGCAAGCATATTGAGTGTTAAACCTCCTCTTCTGAAAGAGGAAAAAAATCCCGGCCCCACCTGTAGCCCTATTGAATAGACAAAAAGAATAAGACCGAAATCCTTGATAAATTCCACAACCTTCTCATCGGCAGAAAAACCAAAGTGCCCCAGGGCAATCCCTGCAAACAACACAAAGGCTATACCGAAAGAGACACCCCGGACCTTTATCCTGCCGAGCATAACTCCCAGTGAGATCACAATACAATAAATAAGTATTGTATGGGCAACTGACTCATTATAAAACAGATCGGATATCCACTCCATGTAAAACCATTATTTTTGGTAAAAGTATAAGAAATTATCCTGACAGAGTATGATTTTACAGCTTTGAAGAATGTAAAAATCTATATATTTACAAAGATTAATAATATGATATATAATTTTTTTTCTATAACTTTCGAATAAACAAAGATTTCAAAAATAACAATTAAGACAACCACTAATTAATACTATTTATCATGGCTAATTTTTTAGATGAATTCATGAAGGACTATGGGTCTGAAGTGACCAGTCAATTATCTTCAAATCTGAATGTTGACAAGGGCACTGTTTCTAAGCTTATCCCTCAGTTAGCTCCGCTCATCATCAGCGGGCTTAAGAGACAGAAGGATGATCGTGGTGGAGATGACAGGGTAAATCATATATTGAACAAGTACGGAGATTCATCTGTATTAAATAATATAAAAGATATTGTTGCTTCAAAGACTAACGACAGTTCAGCTGATCCGAATTTAGGAGGCTTGCTGGGTCTTGGTGGCGGCACTACAGCAGCACAGGCCCTGAGCAAAAAGATGAATGTTGATTCTTCCGTAATTCAAAAAATGATTCCTGCCTTGGCACCTCTTATTCTGGGAGCTCTGACGAAAAAGAGGGACAACAGTTCTTCAGGAATACAAGGTGTGGGATCTTTACTTGATGCTAATGGAGACGGAAGCATAATAGATGATGTTGCCGGATTCCTTTTAAAGGGTGGAACAGCATCATCCGGAACAAGAAACAAAGGGATCCTGGGATCTATCCTGGGAGGTTTTCTGCGAAAATAACCTGATCGTTACGCGTAGAGCAGAATGCTTTTAAGCTCTTTTAAAGAAACCGTCTCATTATTCGGTAATGAGACGGTTCTCTTTTATACAAGCCCACTATCACACTGCTTCAATAGTTGAAGGAGGTTTAGTGGCTATATTATAAGTAACGCTTACCACTCCCGGTACTTCTTCAATTATTGATGCAGCCAGTTTCGTTAGCAAGTCAAAAGGCAGATTTGTGGGAGACGCTGTCCGGGCATCTACACTATCCCAGCACCTTACTTCTATCTGCTGACCAAAATCGCGTTGCCCGTTACGCATACCTGTCACCCTGTCTTCATGAAGTATTGCCATATACTGAAATGCTCCCCTGTCACACAGCATCCTCTCCACCACAGTGGTGGCTTTCCTTACTGTTTCCAGCCGTCCTGCCGTTACTTCCCCTATTATTCTTGCTGCAAGAGCCGGACCAGGGAAAGGTATCCTGTTAAACAGCTCCGAGGGTAAACCGAGAGCTTTGCCTACCATCCTCACTCCTTCCTTACGCAGCTCTATCAATGGCTCTATTATCTGATAACCAAATGTCTCCTGAGGATCAATGCCCAGCTGGGCAAAGACATTATGCTGCCTTTTTATCCCGGCTACCGTTTCATCAACATCCGTCAGAATGGTGCCCTGAAGAAGACATTTAGCCTTGCTTTCTTTTACTATCCTCCCAAAAACATCCTTATAAAAAGTCCGTGTTATAGCTTCCCGTTTCTCTTCAGGATCTGTTATGCCCTTAAGAGCATTGATAAATTCTTCTCTGGCATCCACTATTTCAATATCAATACCCAGTTCATTGAAATAGCTTTTCACCATTTCAGGCTCTCCTTCTCTCATAAGTCCGTTCTGTATAAAAACAGTCCTGAGCCTCCTACCTATTGCCTTATGACCCAACATGGTTACAGTAGCTGAATCAACACCGCCGGAAAGTGCATTTATTGCTATGTTATCCCCTGTCTGTTCCCTTATCATTTTTGCTTTTTCTTCAATGAACTTTCCGGTATCCAGTTCATCTGCCTTAATTTCCTTAATCATAGTATCTGTTCTCTTTTGTTTATGATGAATCCAAATTTAAACATTTTACAGTTCTGAACTTTTTAATAATAATATTTTGTTTATAAGTAAGAGTTTATTATTACCTTTGATATAAGGTATATCTCTTATGAACCTCAGCTGGTTACTTGAATACAAGATCAAGATCAACCGTTCCGGTCTGTGTTAACGGGTTGGATTTTTTTTCTATTAATCAAAACAGCTTACTGGTGTGTCATTATTATGTTATTGGTGAAAATCGATAACTAATAACTACAATCCGTAATTAATAAAATTAAAAATATTCACTGATCTAAAATCTCATATTTATGGAAACACTGATCATAACCGGATCGGATCTTAAGATCACTGACGTGGTAAATGTTGCACGATATGGGCAAAAAGTGGAGCTGCATCCCGAAGTCCGGAAAAAAATCCTAAAGTGCAGGGCGATGCTGGAGAAAAAGATCCGTGCTCATGAGATCATGTATGGTGTCAATACAGGTATAGGTGAATTTTCCGAGATAGTACTTGACGACTCTGAGCTTATTGATTTCCAAAAGTATCTTATTTACAATCATGCAGCAGGAATAGGTGATCCTGCCTCCATCGAAACAGTCAGAGGAGCAATGCTTGGCAGGATCAATGTACAGGCGCACGGTAATTCAGGTAACCGGCTCGAAATAACAGAAACACTTGTTGAGATGCTGAATAAAGGTGTCACCCCCTTTGCCTGCCAGAAAGGTTCAGTAGGCGCCTGCGGTGATCTGGCCCCTATGGCACAGATTGCCCTTCTTCTTCTTGGTGAGGGGCAGGCATATTATAAGGGCAGTCTTATGGATGGAAGACTGGCCATGGAAGAAGCGGAAATAAAGATACCCGGTCTGCAGGCACGTGACGGACTTGCATGCATTAACGGATCCAACATGCTCACGGCCATGAGCGCCATATGGCTTTTCGATGCCAATAACTGGCTTAAACAGGCTGAGATAGCTGCAGCTATGTCTCTCGAAGCCCTGAAAGCTAATATGAAACCCTATGAACCCCTGCTTCACAAAGCAAGAGGGTTTAGTGGCGCTATACGCAGTGCTGCTGCTATTAACAAATGTATTGCAGGAGGTGATCTGAAAGAAGGAAGGATCAAATCAAAGGTACAGGATGCTTACTCCATGAGATCAACACCCCAGGTCATCGGTGCTGCCCATGATATGCTGGCCTATGCCCGAAGTCAGGTTGAGACTGAACTGAACGGTGTTGGAGACAACCCC
This sequence comes from Bacteroidota bacterium, assembly GCA_012729475.1. Lineage (GTDB taxonomy): Bacteria > Bacteroidota > Bacteroidia > Bacteroidales > VadinHA17 > LD21. The sequence goes on along the minus strand of JAAYDB010000109.1, from coordinate 1,310 downwards.
ATCTTCTTCCCCGACAAAAACCTTCAGCTGACCGGAGCTAATTTCCAGGGATCACCGGTTAGCGCACCTATGGACATGGCAGGAGCATGTATAACGATGGTAAGTGTTTTATCGGAAAGACGGATGAACAGACTCAACAATCCTGCACTAAGTGTCGGATTGCCCGATTTCCTTACTAAAGGAGCCGGTATGTTTTCCGGACTGATGCTGAGCCAGTATACTGCCGATACTCTTATTGTGGAACAAAGAATATTATCAGTACCGGCATCAATACAATCAATACCTGCAGCAGCCGATCAGGAAGACTTTGTCTCTATGGGCATGAACACAGCAATAAAAAATAATCAGATACTTGACTGTGCATACGGAATACTGGGGATAGAATTCATGGCTGCTGCCCAGGCACTTGACTTCAGAAAAAAAGAATACAGTTTCGGAAAAGGAGTTCAAAAAGCATGGGAGATAATACGTGAAAATGTAGAATTCCTCGATATTGACAGACCTCTTTACCCCGATCATACTACTATGAAAGAAGTGGTCAGATCATGCAGAATATTGACTGAAGTAGAGAAGACTGTCGGATATCTGGGTTAACTTATTTCTTAAGAGATCTGCTGTTCGATTAATATTTTATCAGTCCTTAACCACCTACTGATCCTGTACCTGGCTCTGAAAACTGGTAATCTGTTGCCGCATCTTATCAAAATGTGCCCCTTCCCAATAGATACGACCACAGCCCGGACATCTTTTGAATGTATCATAGAATTGTCTTGTCTTCGGTAAAAGCGTGTCTATGATATCCTCCTTATTTACCTTTACCAGCAGACTATTACATTCGGTACACCTTGTGAAAGGCTTCATGTTGTTTTTCAGATCAAACCTGACAAATAGTTCTCTCATCTGTTCTGACGGAACAGACGACCTTATCCAATAACCATGAGTGACATTTCTATTCTTCAGTAAATTTCTGTCACGCGTTAATATAATCCTTTTGCCGGAAAGCGATAATTCAACTATCTCCCTGTCATCTAGGTTTTTATCATAATAAGTGTCAAAACCGCATAATCTGAGATACTTTGTAAGCTTTCCCAGATGAACATCGGCAATAAAACGTATCATCCTGAGAGGCCGGGCCCGCAAATAAGTTACTCCCGTGATATTCAGACTTTCAAATACAGGGTACACGGAAACATGATCCTTATCGCACAGTTTATATGAGAAATCAACAGAATTGCTGTTGACAAGTATCAGATCAACCTCTGGATGAGGCACCCCCAGAGATTCAACAATATCTTTCACAGAAGGATTTC
>JAAYDB010000017.1 GCA_012729475.1 Bacteroidota bacterium | reverse complement strand
AGTTACGGAACAGAAACAAAAAAAGCTGTCGAGAATGCCCGCAGGCAGGTTGCCGGACTTATTAATTGCAAGCCGGAAGAAATAATATTTACCAGTGGAGGTACAGAATCAAATAATCATGCTATTAAAGGCTACGCATTTGCCAATGAGAAAAAAGGCCGTCATATCATCACCTCAGCAATTGAACACCCGGCTGTAATTGAAGTGTGCAGGTACCTGGAAAGTAAGGGTTTTTATGTTACATATCTTCCTGTTGACCAATATGGGCTGGTTAAGCCTGATGAAATTGAAGCTGCAATTACTTCGCAGACTATACTCATCACCATTATGCATGCCAACAATGAGATAGGGACTATACAGCTAATAAGGGAAATTGCACATATTGCTCACAGGCATGGTATTGTATTACACAGTGATGCAGCACAGTCAGTTGGCAAATACCCTGTTGATGTAAATGATCTTGGCACCGACATGTTATCTATAGCCGGGCACAAACTGTATGGACCAAAAGGTATCGGAGTTCTTTATATCAGGGAAGGTCTTATTCTGGAGAAACTCATTCATGGAGCTGACCATGAGTACAACCGGCGGGCGGGAACAGAAAATGTACCTGAGATAGTGGGACTGGGTTTAGCCTGTGAAATAGCAGGTCGTGATAGCAGTGAAACCATTTCAAAAATACAAAGACTCAGAGATCTTTTATATGAGCATTTGATTAAATCGATACCGGATATCAGGCTAAATGGACACCCGGAACTAAGACTACCCAATACATTGAATATCAGCTTCAGACAACTGGATGCCAATACTATTCTCAATCATCTGGAAATGAAAGGAGTAGCTGCTTCAGCAGGAGCTGCATGCCATACAGATACAATTGAAGTATCTCCTGTTCTCACTGCAATCGGACTTGACACTGACACAGCAATGGGAACGATACGATTTTCTCTGGGAAAATATAATACTGAAGAAGAGATCATAAAAGCAGCGGGTATCATTACTGAAACAGTTAATATTCTCAGGAAAAGTGAAGAAGCTGATAATACGAAGACAGATCTTTCAGTAAAAGATATCAGACTAACCCATTATGCTCATGGTCTGGGATGTGCATGTAAATTAAGGCCTCAGACTCTGGAAACAATATTACAGGATTTGCCTGTTTCTACTGATCCTAATATACTCATTGATTCCCGTAATTCAGATGATTCGGCTGTTTACAGGATTAATGACTCGACAGCAGTAGTACAGACACTTGATTTCTTTGCCCCTATTGTTGACGACCCCTATTTTTTTGGAGCAATTGCTGCTGCGAATGCTCTGAGTGATATATATGCAATGGGGGCCAGCCCCGTTTTTGCCCTTAATATTGTAGGCTTTCCAACAGCTAAACTACCATTGGAGGTATTAAAAGCAATATTAAAGGGAGCATCTGATAAGGCTGCTGAAGCAGGAATTACTATTCTGGGAGGACATTCCATTGATGATCCCGAGCCCAAATACGGTATGGTGGTGACAGGCATTGTAGATCCGCGCAAAATATGGGCTAATTCAGGTGCAAAGGAAAATGATTCAATAATAACCACAAAAGCTCTCGGAACAGGTATCTTAACCACTGCAATGAAACGCGGAGTTTTAAATGAGACGGCAAAGAAACAGCTTATTGATTCCATGACAGAACTTAATAAAAAAGCTGCTGAGATTCTTAAAGGATATACAGTAAATGCCTGTACTGATGTTACAGGTTTCGGACTGACAGGACATCTGAGTGAAATAACCCTTGCCAGTGGAATCAATGTTGAATTGTTTGCTGATAAAGTTCCACTTTTAGATCAGACAGCGGCTCTTGTTGCTGCAAATATTGTCCCGGGAGGAACAAAGAATAATCTAGCACACTACTCGAGATATGTCAGATGGGATAATAAAATATCTGACATAAGAAAAATAATTCTTTGCGATGCCCAGACTTCAGGTGGGCTACTTTTTACAGTTCCTGAAAATGAGAAAGATGCCATTATCACTGATTTGAATGAGGCGGGAATAACTCAGGCAACACATATAGGTTATTGTCTGGGGAAAGGCAAAGGAGATATCCTTGTAAGGAATTCATAAAATCATCAAAACAGGATAAAGAAACTCTCCTGATAATATTTTCAAAGAAATACGAAAATTTAAAGGCCTGCTACAGGGTAATCCCCGGAGCAGGCCTTATCTCTTATATAGTTCCCTCTATTGAGGGCATATTTCCACGGCCTATACTGCTGACTATATCGACTTTAACTTTGCTCCCGTCAAAATTAATTTTTATTCTTTCGGTGTGCATTGCATCGATGTATCGCAATACCAGTTCCAATGTATTATCATCAATCCATGAATATGCACCTGCAATTTTAAAAGGAGGCAATCCTCCCAGGCTATTTTGTGCTATTGCAAAAATAGACGGTGCATGTCTTCTTGTCTCTCCCTTGTACCATTTGCCTGAGGCAAAAGAAATATCGTAAGAAGCAGTGTCTGTTTTCAGTGTAGCCAAGCAAAGGTCATCGTCAAATTGAAGCGTTATGCTTTGCATTCCTGAAGGATTCTCAGCCAGGGTAATTGTCTTGCCGCTTATCTGAGAAGCCAAAGCATCATTCTTTTTAGCCGGAGGAACAGGAAGGGCCAGAGAAGCCAGTCTGTTCTTCAATGTATTATATGTTTCAATATCCTCAGGTAGTTTTTCATCCTTAATTCCGGGTACGAGGTATTTCCATGCCATATCCAGCTCTGCCCACATCTCCTGTGATTCAGCAGTAAAAACAATTACAGCATCTTTTTCAGGGATAACAAGAACAAATTGTCCAAAGGCTCCGTTAGCCATGTAGGAATTGTTACGGGCTCTCCAGAACTGATAACAGTAGCCCTGTACTGAATCGTCAGATGCTTCTCTTTCTTCATCACTAAGTTCAGGATTTTGATATATCTTCAGAGATGTAGCTTCTTCAACCCATGTTTCCGGCAGTACCTGTTTGCCATTCCATTGGCCTTTGTCTATATATAATTGTCCGAATTTAGCAAGATCTTCTGTCTTTAGACGTAAACCCCATCCACCGGTATTAATACCGTCAGAACAGGTTTCCCAGTCAGCTCCTTCAATGCCCAACGGTTCAAACAATCTGGGAGTAAGATAATCTATCACCTTTTCTCCCGTCACTTTCTGCACAATGGCAGAAAGCATATATGAAGCCATTGAGTTATACATATATGTAGTACCAGGTTTATGGGCCATCGGTATTGCCAGAAAAGCTTTTGCCCAGTCGTCAGTAGTATAAGAAACCGGAGCTGAACGATCCCATCCCTGACCAACTGACATGGAAAGCATATGCCGTATAGAAAGTTCTTCAAGATAAGAGCTGATGGTATCAGGAAGAGATTCCGGGAAAAAAGAAATGACTTTATCATCGAGACTCAGTCGGTTTTCATTCTCTGCCAAACCAATTGCTGTTGCTGTAAAACTTTTACTCGTTGAGTAAAGTGTGTGTTTCAGGTCAGGACCAAGAGGGTCCCACCAGCCTTCTGCAATTACTTTCCCGTGACGCAGAAACATAAAACTATGGAATTCATGAACACTTACTGCTGCTGAATCAAGGAAAGTAATAATTGCTTCTGATGATACTCCTTCTGCTTCAGGAGTGCTTCTGGGAAGAGATTTACTTACAGGTTGTTTGTCCTTACAGGACACCATAACCAGACAAATAAGGGTAATAGTACAAAACAGGCTTTTAAAAGTTCTTTTCATAAAGTGTGGTTATTAAGTTATCAGAGGTTTTATTTTGTTACGTAAAATTAGGTTTTATTTGATTACATGAACTACCGGGAAGGATTTTTCTGATTATTTTCGCAAAAAGAGGGAAATATATATTCTTATATTTATTTCTCTCCGAGTGACTAATACGGCATTAATTCTGGAATAATCCTAATGATACACATACATTGACACAAGATATGATAATGGATATAAACAACTTAGGCTTCGCGAAAGAATTATCTGACCAAATGAAAAAAACTTCTTCCGGGCCATTCATTGTAGGAAGAATCACACAGGAACACAGGGAGAGGTATATTGTCAGCACAGGTGATCAGAGTTATGAAGCCGAAATAACAGGTAATCTCAGGTTTACGGCCCGTTCACGGTCTGATTTCCCGGCAGTGGGAGATTGGGTTAACATTAGTGTTTATGATAAAGATCAGGCGATAATACATGAAATCTTACCGAGAAGATCAGTGCTGGAAAGAAGGGCGGCAGGGAACAGTGCAGACACTCAGATAATTGCCACAAATATTGATGTTGCTTTTATTATTCAGGCTCTGAATAACAATTTCAATATGAACCGTTTCGAAAGGTACATGTCCTTATGTTATTCTTCTCATATTGAACCAGTGCTGGTCCTTAGTAAGATTGACCTGGTAAGTGACCAGGAGATAGTTGATGCTGTCTCTATTCTCAAAAAAAGGGCCGGTAAGGTAAGGCATATTTTACTCAGCAATACAACGATGGAAGGGTTATCCCAACTAATGGCTACTATTGAGAAAGGCATGACATATTGTGTTGTAGGATCATCTGGCGTTGGCAAATCAACCCTCATTAATAATTTACTCAGAAAAAACACACTTAAAACAGGAGAAATAAGTACTCATACAAACAAAGGAAGACACATCACTGAGCACCGTGAATTATTTGTTCTTGAAAACGGAGGTATTATTATTGACACCCCCGGGATGAAAGAAGTAGGTATGACTGACAATCCTAAGGGTATCACTACTGCTTTTCAGGAAATTATTAAAATAGGAAGGGAGTGTAAATTCCATAATTGCAATCACATAAACGATGAGGGTTGCGCTGTTCTTGAGGCTCTTGATAAAGGTAATATAGACCGCGATTCGTATAACAATTTTATTAAGACACAGAAAGAACAGGCCAGATTCAGAACTACTATTGCCGAAAAAAGAAAAAAAGAAAAGGGATTTGGTAAGATGTTAAAAAATTACCACAAGGATATAAACCGCTTGAACAAAGGCATGCATGAATAAAGAATAGATTTGATAAATGTCATATATTTCCTGTATTACAATTATTTATCTTTGTTATAATTGGGCATATTTTTGTTAAAAATGGCCTTGAACAGACAGAAGCCTGACACAGAAAATACAGTAAGACTTACTTAATTCCCGATGTTATGAACAATGCCATTTTCAATTTCCGGAAACCAAAGAATGAGGCTGTCCTGTCATATCTTCCCGGTAGTGAAGAGAGAAAACAACTTGAAGAAGAGTTAAGGATACAAAGCAGAGAGCTTAAAGAGATACCTCTAATTATAGGGGGCAGGGAAATATTCACAGGTAAGAAAGGGAAAATAGTAAAGCCCACTGATCATAGCCATGTGTTGGCAGAATATCACATGGCTACTGAAAAAGAGGTAAAACTAGCCATAGATGCGGCACTGGAAGCTAAAGAAGAATGGCTGACTCTGGCATGGATGGAGAGGGCCGGCATAATGGCAAAGGCCGGAGAACTGATTTCAAAAAAATACAGAGCCAGACTAAATGCTGCAGCAATGCTCGGACAAGGGAAAAATGTCCTTCAGGCAGAAATTGATTCAGCTTGTGAAACAATTGATTATCTAAGATTTAATAACTATTTTGCTTCTCTTGTTTACAGGGAACAACCTATATCCGGACCGGACACTATCAACAGAATAGAATACCGCCCTCTTGAAGGTTTCATTTATACTATCACTCCTTTCAATTTCATTTCAATAGCACTTAACCTGAATGCCAGTGTTGTTTTAATGGGCAATACCACTGTATGGAAACCTGCATCGACAGCAGTATTATCCAATTATTACCTCCTGAAAATAATTGAAGAAGCGGGACTACCTCCCGGTGTAATAAATTTCATTCCGGGTTCCGGTCCTCTGATAAGCGAAATAGTTTTAAAACATAAAGAACTCGCCGGGATACATTTCACTGGCTCCAATCCTACTCTTAATACCCTTTGGAAACAGGTTTCCGACAACCTTCCAGTCTACAGATCATACCCGAAAATAGTTGGAGAAACAGGCGGGAAAGATTTTATCTTCGCTCACAGTTCCGCTGATCCTCCTACCCTTGCAACAGCTATTATACGTGGAGCATTTGAATATCAGGGTCAGAAATGTTCTGCCGCCTCGCGAGCCTATATACCAGAATCAATCTGGAAAGAAACTTCAGATTATCTGTTACAAATGTGCCCGGAGATAAAGACAGGTGATGTGACAGATTTTGAAAACTTTATGAATGCCGTAATAGATGAAAAAGCTTTTGATAAAATAATGTCATACATAAACAAAGCAAAAAAGTCCACAGATGTAAAAATTATATGCGGCGGGAATGGTGACAAGACAGAAGGATACTTCATTGAGCCCACTTTAATTGTAACTCAGGATCCCCATTTTATTACTATGGAGGAAGAGATTTTCGGACCAGTGATGACAATTTTTGTCTATAAGGATGACCGGTATGAAGAGACACTGAAGTTATGCGACGAGACATCTCCCTATGGCCTTACAGGTTCAATATTCAGCAGGGACAAATATGCGATGATAACAGCCTGCAGAATGCTGCGCTTTGCTGCAGGCAATTTCTATATAAACGACAAGCCCACGGGAGCACTGGTAGGTCAACAACCTTTTGGCGGATCAAGGGCATCGGGCACCAATGACAAAGCCGGAAGCTATCTTAACCTTATCCGCTGGGTAAGTCCCAGAACCATCAAAGAGACTCTCATCCCCGATACTTATTTCAAATACCCCTATATGAAAAACACATGATCAAAAACAAAAAATAACAATACCTGCTTAATAACTGAAGATACTCCGGATATACGGGAACATACTATATGAACTTTATATTATAATTATTTGCACCCGGAAGATTCCTAAACATGTATGATATTCTCGCTTAACCTTAACCGTAACAGGACAGCTGAATCTGTAACTCGTCCTGTTGCTGTCAATCCCGAATCATTTAAAAGAAAATACTTGTTTTAACATTTTACTGTCAGGACGCAATAATATGGAACAATTTTTGTATATAAATAGATCTACTCAATACAAACTATGACAGATCCAACATAATTATATTCATGAACAGAAAAACACACGTTAAATGTGGGTCTCTCCTGTAAATCAGAAAAAAATTCGTAACCTTGACAATCAAAACTACTTACAAATGAAAAAAATCCATATTCTTTTTGCAGCATTATTACTAATGTTCCCCTCCTGTTTACCTGACACCAGTTATCCATTTACTTATGAGACAATAATTACAGATACACCTGTAAATCTTTCCAAAATAAACACTGAATTTGATGATTACAATACAGACATTGGCTTTGTAAGCTCCAGGAATTATTTATATTTTTCCACAAACAGGAACAGTTCAGGAGACAATTTCGATTTTATTTGCGAGGCCATCGATATCTCTTATCATTTTGAGGACGATATATTTAATTTTTCCTTCCCTGCCGGCATAGAATATTCCATATTGCAAACACGTCTCTTTGAAGCTATAAACACATCCTCTGATGAACTTGGACCTTTAACCTATTCGGGAGTTTCGGAATATGATTATTTTATATATGCAAATGATGAGGAAGAGGATTTCGACCTTAAATTCATATATACTCTCAAAGCAGAATGGATGATGCCATCATCAGAGGGAGAGATAAATGGTCCTTTCAGCATCTCTTTTGCAAATTCTGATTACGACGATCTTTATCCTGCAATTCATGGTGAAAATTCAAGGTTCTTCTTTTGCAGCGATCGTGACAATGGCCAGTTTGACATTTACAGTACAGAGATCCCGACTGATGTATATCTGCATGATTTCTTCATCAATACAACAGATGCTGAAATAACAAAAGAGATTAATCTGTCAAGTGATTTTAATGAAAAATGCCCTTCAATCTCGGGTAATCTGCTCGTATTTGCATCTGACCGGCCCGGCGGTTTTGGGGGCTATGATCTCTACTACTCCATCTTCGACGGCACCAACTGGAGTAACCCTGTAAATCTTGGTAACAAGATCAATTCACCTCAGGATGAATACAGACCTATCACTGCTTACTTCTACGATACAGACTTTATGATATTCTCTTCAAACAGAACCGGAGGGAAAGGAGGTTTTGATCTATATGCTGTGAGAACAGAAGATGTTTTTTTTGAACAATAATAGCTGCCAGAGTTATGAAGCCAACAAATAATATTAACAGAATTAATAATCTCGCCCTGGGAACTGCAATTGGCATGGCTATCGGAACAGTTGCCGGCATAGCAATAGGTGCTGCTGCTGACAATCTGCCTATATGGCTTGCCATTGGCATTGGATGTGGCATGCCTATAGGTGCAAGTATTGGATTATTGTTAGATAACAGAAAGAAGAAGAACAATTAGCCCCGGTTTACATATCACAAACCTACTCTATCAACCATAGTCCATTTTTATCTGTATTAATCTCTGATTATAGTTGTGCTTTTTTACTCAATTATTATTAAATTAGCATCATTGAACCTGATATAAATAATATTGACATTCCAATAATTCCAGATTATCAAAATACACACTGAGGGAAAAAATGCCATATTACAGTATAGTATTACCATAAAATAATTATTAAAATGGGAACAGGAAAAACATCAAAAAAGATAACCAGGGTTGAAGATGATGGAACACTTTCTGAATCTTCAGGTAAAAAAACGACGGAATTTATTGCAAGTGACGAGAGTAAGGCAAAAGCCCGTAATTTCAGGATTATAGCCATCCTTTCATGGGTTGTGGCAATTGCTTTTGAAATATTTGCTATTGTTAAGCTGCGTAATGCCCCCGTAAACACAACCCTTTTGATAGTCCTTATAATAGCCGCTCTTATTTTTGCCGTCATTGGCTCATTGGTATGGAAAAAAGCAAACCGATTCGATCCTGCTTCTGAAAAAGATAAAGTCAGATTCTTCATTCAGAACCAATTGGGTGTTATCATAAGTATCATTGCCTTTCTTCCTCTGGTGATCCTTATTTTCACAAACAAAGATCTCAGTGGAAAACAGAAAGGCCTTGTAGGCACAATAGCTGTGATAGCTTTACTTATCGCAGGTGTAGCAGGAGTCGATTTCAATCCTCCTTCACAGGAACAATACCTGGAACAGACCCAGCAGGTGGAAGAGCTTATGGATGGTGTTAACCATGTTTACTGGACTAAATCGGGAACAGTCTATCATCTCTATCCCGACTGTTCATATATAAATACTGACAGAACAGATGAAATATTTGAGGGAACAGTAGCCCAGGCAAGAGAACTTAAGAATATAACTCAACTATGCAGCCGTTGTGAACAAAGAGCAAGAGAGGAAAAAGAACTGCTGGAATAGGCGCTGAACCAGTAATCCAGATTATCAGGATTAGGATCCACCAAAAGATGGTTCATACTGAAACGGCTTCAGTAATAATGTGTATTGTTTTCCACATTCCTCTAAACAAAACAAGGGATATTGCTCCCAATATCCCTATTATCAATCAGATATCAGCTGATCAGAAAAATGCAAAAACAAATCAACACTCTTCTGTTTGATCTTGATGACACAATAATCCTGGAATCAAAGACAGCCAGGAAATCAATAATCAAAAATATCACCCTGGCAGGTCTGGGAATAGATACTACTGATTTCTTCAGGACAATTCATCAGCAGGCAAGAGAATTATGGTATAAAATGTCAACAATAGACTACTGTCTGAAAATAGGGATTAGTTCTCTGGAAGCATTATGGGCCGATTTTACAGGTGATGATCCTGAACTGGCACAATTGAGGGATCTTTCTCCTGATTATCGTTATCAGACATGGTACAGAACACTTCTGAGATATAATATTGATGATCAGGTTATTGCCCTAAAACTGAGCACGGAATACAAGGAAATAAGAAACTCCGAACATGTTCTTTATCCGGATACCATAAGTGTCCTGACAAAATTAAAAGCCGCTTACAAACTAGGCCTGATAACGAACGGGACTCCTGATCTGCAATGGAAAAAGATCCATGGAGGTAATCTGGAACATTTCTTTGAATACATAGCTATTTCAGGAGAACATGGATTCGCAAAACCTGACACAAGATTGTTTGAAATTATTCTTAATAAAATATCATCCGATCCTTCAGGATCTTTAATGATTGGCAATAACATGCGTACTGATATAAAAGGAGCGCAACAGGCAGGTTTAAAAACGATCTGGATACACCGCGACGGAGAAGGAGTTATAGACATTGACACCACGCCGGAGTTCACTATAACAAGCCTGACGGAGATAAATAAAATTCTGAAAAAAGTAAATTAATACCTTTATTTGCCTCTACTTTTCATTCTGCAATATATGGATCAACTGAAATGCATATGCTATAAGTAAATGAATCCTGGAAAAGAATATCTGAAACAGACTTATTCATATCTGGCCTTGAGGAAGGCTGTCGGCTGGATTGGCATTACACTTCCTTTCATTTTAAGATCGGGAATTGCATTATTCTGTAAGGAAGAAGATATCCCAAAAACTATTAGTCTCTATTACCACAGTTGCATGAGAGACGTTTTTGTGGGTGCTATGTGTGCCATTGCACTGTTTCTCTTTTTCTACAAGGGTTACGAGAAAAAGGACAATATTGCAGCTAATCTGGCTGCTATCTGTGCATTGGGCATAGCTTTTTTCCCCACTTGTGAATCAAAACCCTATGATCAGTCTGCAATAATACACTTAATAAGTGCTGCTTTATTTTTCCTTGTATTATCTTTCTTTTCGATATCCCTCTTCACACAAAGAGGTCCGGATCCGACAAACAGGAAACTGATCAGAAACAGGATTTATAAAATTTGTGGAATTATCATGATTGCCTGTATGCTAATAATAATGATCTTCCTTCTCTATGGGGAAGAAAGGTTTCCTGATTCAATGTTCATTTATTACGCAGAAACAATAGCTCTGACAGCATTTGGTATCTCCTGGTTAACTAAGGGAGGCCAGATATGTTCCGACCTGAAGCCTGTATCAGACTCATTTGATAAAACTTAAATCATTCTGAAAAAATCCATTTTAATTTCTATCGGAATGTAACACCCCAAAAGTGGCTTTATTCAATACACCTTCTCTATCATTCAAAACAAGTTGTTTCTAAAAAGCAGTGATTTTTTTTAATAAAATCAAAGCAGATAAAAGAATTTGTAAAATAAATACTCTAATGTATATTTACTTTTTATTAATTTTTTAAAAAACTATTGATGGAAGACAAAAACCTGGTTTACCGCGGAAAGTCGAAAGATGTTTTTAATATACCGGATGGACCCTATGCAGGCAAATACCGGTTTGTATTTACAGATAAAGCTACTGGTTATATTGAAAACGGAAAACCCGTTTTTGATCCCGGCTACGACACTGTAGTGGGAGAAATACCGGGTAAGGGAGCTATTGCCTGCAGGTTTGCCACTTACTTCTTCCAGCTCCTGAAGAAAAAAGGGATCCCTTCCCATTATATTGATACTGTCAGTGACAACGAGATGATAGTAGAGCCGGCACTTCCTCTGAACATGCCTGTGGAAACGGCCGGGATAAACGGATCTGCTCCTCTTCAGAACCTTGAATTTACATGGCGAAACAATGCAACAGGAAGTTTCTGGAGAAGATACCCTTTCGTAAGACCATGCAGAAATCTTCATACTTTAGTCGAGGCATGGACAAAAGGCGACAGCGATATCCTGATTACTTTCGAAGCTCTGGAAGAAACAGGTGCTATGAGTAAGGAAGAAATAAAACAGAGTGTGGAACTGGTAAAGGATATTGCAGATATTGTATCAAAAGAGTTCGCAACAAAGAATCTCCATGTAATAGACGGCAAATTTGAACTGGGAAGACTCAAATACGGTGATGGCAAGATTGTAATTATCGATGAAATATCACCAGATGTACTTCGCGTTTGTAAGGGTTATACGCCTGACAAAAACGGGAATTGTGATGTTTACACTCAGTGTGCTATCACAAATTTAGCAAACGGAAAGAGAACAATAAAAAATAAAAATCAGGTAAAAGCTGCCGGTTTTATTGATATCTTTCTTTAATCTTATAAAATGAACTGACCGGATCAGTACCGGGCTGATTTACCCGGCAATTTATATAATGATTAAACGATTATTAACACATTATCCGGTAGCAATATTGCTGGGATTAGTAGCTGTATTTCTGCTATTCAATAAATTGTTTATCTGGGGTCTTGCTGCAGTTGGAATAGCTTTTGCAATAGTAGGTATCCAGAAACTGATCGATCTGAACGTAAAAGTCCTTACATTTCAGGATAATGTCAAAAATCTGTCAGACCAGAACATTGCTTTGCAAAAACAAAACATTTCACTCTCCGATGAGATAAACTATTTACGCGACCGGCATTTCCAGATAACCCAGATCAAAAGCATTCTCGACATGAATCTGTTCGAAATATTTACAAAATTCACCAGAACAATCAGCAAGGAAGAAGAATTAAAGGAAAGAAAAATTAAATACTTCGGAAGTCTTAATGTTTCTATTACAGCCAAGTACGGCATCGACTGCAAGGAACTCAGATTCAAATACATAGAAAACGAGGAAACCCTTTTGGTAGCTAATATTACACCAAAATTCCTGTCTTTCGGCACCCGCAACCTGGAATGGGATTTTTTTGAGATACTTGAATACCGGAAACAGAATCCTTTGGCAGAGAAAAGGTGGATGACGAGTGATGATCTTCACGAATATGCCAATAAAATAAAAGAAAATATAAGGGTCAATACTGAAAAATCACTAGAGAAAGGACCTGAAGAATTCTCCTGGATATACGCTCCCATCAGGCAAAATGCTGAAAACACAATAAGGATACTTTTCGGAGGCTTTTTCCAAAAAATAAAGATCGTCGAAAACTTTGACAAGAGCTTTTATTGTATAGATAATCTGTCATCAGAAAACTATATCACCAGAAATAGTCTGAAACAAAATTCTGACAAAAAAGCTGTCAGGTGACAAAATCATCCTTATTACCATATTCTTTTCCCTGTTTTAAAATAATTCGAACATTCGGATAACTGTTATCTGGTTTATAGCTGATAAAATAATTATATTTGTTTATTAACCAATAAAATATTCAATATATGGCTTTTACATTAGATATTGGCTCAAAAGCTCCTTTTTTCAAATTACCTGCAACCGATAATAAAATCTATTCATTGGATGATTTCAATAACGACAAGTTCCTTGTTGTTTTCTTTACATGTAATCATTGTCCTTATGTAACCGGTTCAGATGAAATTACAAGAGCCACTGCTGAAAAATTCCTCCCCAAAGGAGTAAGATTCGTTGCTATCAATTCAAACAGTGAGCAAACCTATGAAGAAGACAGCTTCCCCAATATGGTAAAAAGGATGGAACGTTACAGATTCCCATGGCTCTATCTGTACGATCGTGATCAGAGTATAGCAAAAAAATACGGGGCATTGCGCACACCTCATTTCTATGTTTTTGATCAGGAGAGACGGCTGGTATACACAGGAAGAGGAGTAGATAATCCCAGAAATGCTTCTCAGGCTTCTGTGAATGATCTCGACAGGGCACTTACCGAACTCACCTCAGGGATGCCTGTTTCAGTTGCAGTCACCAATCCCATCGGCTGTAATGTAAAATGGGAAGGGAAAGATGCTCACTGGATGCCCCCTGATGCCTGTGATCTTGTATAATGTTATAAATTATGGTAAAAAACTCATCGCCTTATGAAAAAATGTAACCAGGAAAAAATCAGGACTGTTGAAAAAAACGGACAGACAGACCGCAGGTCCTTTTTAAAGATTGCTTCGTCAGCCGCTGCAGGTTTATTCATTGCTTCCCGTTCACCTGCTGCTTCATCGGTCACCGGATCATCAGGAATAATACAGACACGTTATCCTGATCCTTCTATCGTAATTCTTGATAAACGCTTTGAGAAATATATACTGTGGAATGCAGCTGTGGAACGCTTATGGACAGGAGCCAGATGGGCAGAAGGGCCCGTATGGTTCGCTGACGGCAAATACCTGCTTTTCAGCGACATACCCAATAATAGAATACTGAGATGGACAGAAGAAACGAGTGAAGTAAGTATGTTCCGTTATCCTTCCAACAACGCAAACGGCAATACAAGAGACCGTGAAGGAAGGTTAATAACATGCGAGCATGACTCACAAAGGATTACACGGACAGAATACGATGGTAGAATAACTGTACTGATGAATGAATACAAGGGGAAAAGCCTTAATGCTCCCAACGACATAGTTGTACATTCCAACGGCAGTATATGGTTCACCGATCCGGGATACGGTATAATGTCGGATTATGAAGGACATGTGGATGATTTTGAGCTAGCTGCAAATGTCTACCGCTTCGATCCTGATACAGGAGATGCTACTATCGTAGCAGATGATTTTATGCGCCCAAACGGCCTGTGCTTTTCTCCCGACGAGAAGCTGCTTTATATCATTGACAGCGGACAACCGGCCGGTGAACCACAACCGATAAGGGTATACGATGTTATTGACGGCAAAAGACTGACCAATGGGAGATTATTCTGTACCACCGGAAAAAAGGCCTCAGATGGTATGCGTTGTGATACAGACGGTAATTTATGGGCTTCGGCAGCAGGTCTGGGTGAAGGAAAAGACGGGGTACAGGTATTCGCTCCCGACGGAAAAATCATAGGAAGAATATGCCTTCCGGAAGGATGTGCAAACCTTTGTTTCGGAGGAACAAAACGTAACCGTTTGTTTATGACAGCCAGTCAGTCTCTCTACTCTCTGTATGTCAACGCAAAAGGTGCAATGATACCTTAAGAAAACAGGTCTGCTTGTAATATTTACCAGAAATCAGTGAATGAGATGGATAAAAAAGACAATGAGAAAATTGAAAGAATAATAAAAACAAAATAAGCTGAGAGATTGATCTTCTATGCTCATTATTAACGATACAGAATCATTGTTATCAAAAATCTCTTCAGAGATAACCGATTCCAATCTTGGGTATTTCTCCAAACCCTTCAGATGTAAACATCAAGGCCGGGAACTAATAATAAAGAAATACCTGCCTGTGAAAGATCTGGCACTGATCAATGCCATAATAACAAATCACAACGAATATATTAGAGAGCTTAAAGCAACAGGGATAAAAGTCCCTGATACTTTAATAGAAGTCCAAAAAGATAAGACAGGTTATCAGATAATAATTATTCAGGAAGCATTCAGAAAAGATGAACTATTCAGGGACAAAGTTGAAAAAGCCGGAGACACAGATATTATTTCTCTTTGCAGTCTTATCCTTGACGAGACTATCCGTTTCATATCAAACAGGAAAGATCCTGCCGGAATAGGTTTTCATCCCACTTTACGGAATTATGCTCTGCACGAAGGTGAACTATGGTACTTCGACACCTTCCCTCCTATGCTGATGAGACAGAATGAACTCAATAAGGTCATCATCAGGATGTCTCCATTTGGCAGAATAATAAAACCGCTGATTCCGTTAAAATTTATTAACCTTGTTTCAAACGAGTATTACAACTTCGAAAAAATGTTCACCGGTATAGTGGGCAGTTTATGCAGACTCAGACCAGAATTATCATCTTCTGTTTTGTCTTTCAGTAAAGAATACATAACAAATAGCAGATGCTCCTTTCAGGAAAAGAATAATATATTAAAAAAACTTGAGTCTCCACCCCATCTCCCGGGTATCTGGACATTTTTCCGGAGACTGTCCGGTAACGAAGGAAGACCGAATATTTGAAGTGGTGAGTGGTGAGTGGTGAGTTGGGAGGGGTTTAATGCGAGTAATTTTCATACGAAAATATGGTATTTTTTATGGTGAAGATATTGTTTATTTTTGCGATATTTGAGAATAAGCAGGCCGGTTAGACCCGCATTTGGAATTCTTTTTACTATAAACCTGATCAAATGAAAAAGTTAAAATTTTATACAAAATCAGTCCTGATAATTGCAATTTTATTTGCATTTGTATCATGTGCGGTAAACCCTGTCACAGGAAAAAAACAACTCATGCTCATGTCTGAGAATCAGGAAGTCCAACTGGGGATGTCGTATGATCCTCAGGTTGTGGCTACTTTCGGAGAATATAAAAATGACCAGTTATTAACCTTTCTTCAGACCCATCTTAATGCGATGGGGCTGATTTCCCATCGTCCGAACCTTGAATACCACATTAAAATACTTGATTCTCCTGTTGTTAATGCATTTGCTGTCCCCGGTGGTTACATATATCTCACAAGAGGTATTCTTGCACAATTGAATAATGAAGCAGAACTCATGGGTGTTATAGGTCACGAAATGGGGCATATAACAGCCCGTCATTCAGCCAGTCAGCAAAGCAAACAACAGATTGGACAGCTATTACTTATAGGAGGAATGATAGCATCAGAACAATTTGCACAGTATGCAGAGATGGCAATGCAGGGCATGCAATTACTTTTTCTGAAATTCAGTCGCGATAATGAACGTGAAGCTGATGCTCTTGGAGTGGAATATTCCTCAAAGATTAATTATGATGCCAGTAAAATGGCAGATTTTTTTCAGGTTCTGGAAAAGATGAACATGGAAGAGAATGTTGGAGGGGTTCCAACCTTCCTCTCTACGCATCCTGATCCGGGAGACCGTTATAATTCTGTAAAACGGTCAGCTGCTGAATGGCAGACAAATTTAAGTGATAATGCTGTATGGAAAGTAAACTCTGATAATTATCTGAAGCTTATCGACGGGATAGTGTATGGAGAAGATCCACGTCAGGGTTATACAGAAGGAACCACCTTCTATCATCCTGAGCTGAGATTCCGGTTTACCTATCCTACAGGATGGAAATATGAGAATCTGCCGACACAGGTTAATATGGGACCTCCCGACGGGAAAGCTATCCTTATCTTCACTTTTGCCTCCCAGAACACTCTGCAGGCTGCTGTCGATAATACAATACAAGAGCTGGGGTTAACATTGCAGGAAAGGATGAACACAACCGTTAATGGCCTGCCGGCAATAGCAACAGTCTCTATGCAGGTTGTTCAGGACCAGTCAACAGGAGCTCAGGCAGCCAATATGGTCCTTTCGTATTTTATTCAACATAACAACTATTGTTATGTCTTTCACGGAGTAAGCTCTGAAGCTGATTTCAAGACCTATTTCCCCTACCTCGAATCATCTATGAAAACATTCTCAAATCTTACCGATGCTTCAAAAATAAATGTAAGACCTGATAAGGTATTCATCAAACAAGTTGCAAGGACCGGCACTCTTGCAGATGCATTTAATTATTACGGAGTAAGGGCAGACAAAAGAAATGAACTGGCCTTACTTAACAATATGGAACTGACAGACAGAGTAGCAGCCGGGAAATTAATAAAGATAATAGGTAAATGATTAGTATTCATAAAAATGACAAAGGCACTTTAATAGCTGAACTGACAGATAATAATTACTTTATAAGTGGCCCTGATGAAACGCTTGATCTGCTTGCATATGCTGGAGTCAATGATTGCAGGGGCATTATAATTCATGAATCAAATCTTGACCCTGCTTTCTTTGATCTAAAAACAAAAATTGCGGGAGAGATACTTCAGAAATTTTCTAATTATAAGATGAAACTTGCGATTGTAGGTGATTTTTCAAAATACACAAGTAACAGCCTTCGGGATTTCATCAGGGAAAGTAACAGGGGTAATAATATTTATTTCACTGAAAACATCGCCACCGCCCTGAAAAAACTGGTATGAGATAAGCTACACAGACTTTTAATGCAGATTTTTTCATCGTCAGGAAAATGATATGGCTTAGTTTTTTCTCACAACCATATCATTGTCAACCAGTCTGGTATTATAAGTCTGAATAATGGCTTTGAGTTTCTCTTCCAGCTCTTTTGCCAGCTCTGTTTCATCACTCAGCAGATTATTCTGAAGAAGCCGGTCCTTTTTGTAATTATAAAGCCCTATCACCTCATTATCAACCATTTCAAGTATGTGGTCCTTCATATAAATATGGTAGGTACTGCCATTGGTGTTAAAAGCAAATGATTCTTCTGAATCATTCAGCAAGTCGTTACCAAAAGCAATATATTCTTCATCATAATTAAGATAATTAAGAACCGTAGGCATAATATCAATCTGTTGTGCTATCCTGTTTTTAACTCCTTTTAGATCACTTCCTGGTTTATAAAATATTACAGGTATACAAAAAGACCCGAAATTGTTCTGGAACTCTTCATGAAAGGATTCATTAGTATGATCAGCTGTTATGACAAACAGGGTATTATCAAACCACGGGGTTTCTGATATATCATTAAAAAAATTCCTCAACGCATGATCGGAATAACCTACCACTTCAACAATGGGCACCGGACCTTTTTTAAATGTATCTTTGTATTTATCAGGTACAATGAACGGATGATGAGATGATAATGAAAAAATGGCTGCCAGGAAAGGTTGGGGAACAGTATCAAGATAGTTACCGAAATATTTAAAGAAAGGCTCATCCCATATTCCCCACATACCATCCACATCTTCTTTCGTACGCGGATAGTGTTCATATCCTATATAATCATCAAATCCCGACATTCTCGCAAAAGAGTCAAAGCCCATTGATCCTGACGGTCCCCCGTGAAAAAATATTGAATAATAACCTTTTTTCTTAAGGAGTGAAGCCAGTCCGTTTATCTGATTATTGGCATAATGGGAAATAACATAAGGAGTTTCCAGAGAAGGTATTGAAGCAAGTACCGAAGGCATTGCGTCTATCGATTTTTTCCCGTTAGCTATTGACACATCAAAAGTAAGACTTTCACTAATCAAAGAATCGAGGAAAGGAGTGTATCCTTCATAAGATCCTCCTTCCAGATCCCTGTTAAAAGCACCAATATATTCTCTTGAGAAACTCTCCATGATAATTACTACCACATTCAGAGGACAGAAATTTCCAACTGTATCTGGGACATAATGTGGGTTATAAAGTTTTTTTAACTGTGATTCATCATAAAACTGATATTTTTCCAGTACTTTTTTGCCGGATGTTCTCATAAGGCTAAATGGAGTATTCAGGACAATTGCCACATTTCGCGGCGATTCCACATACCGTGCAGCATTGCTTATTGTGATAGGACGAATTGATTCATTAAGGCCACCACGTGCACCTCCGATAACAAAAGCAGCAAATAAAGGGATTGCAAGTATATTCACAGAATGATAAACAAGTCTGTTTGACGGTTCGGGTTTTTGTGGTTTCACCTTATTATAGAGAAAAACCATCAGAAACAGAATAAAAACACCAAAAAGGGTCACAGGCCAGTAATCAATAAGAAATTTAAAGAATAGTTTTACAAGATTGGATTCATTCTCAAATGTCTTAAAGACATCAAAAGCAGCTCTTTTCAGAACGAATCTGTAATATACAAAATCGCAACTGTTTATGGCAAATGCCAGTCCGTTTGTAATAAAAAACAAGTATTTTGACACCTTCTGATATGTATGATTATATCTGAAATCAAAAGGTATTATCTGCATCACAATGAATACCATATTGACATAAACTGTAGCAGATATATCGAATACCAGACCTCCCTTCATAATTGAAAGAAACTCCCCTGCAGAAATTCCGGGAAACATCATATGATTAAAGAGGTAAAAAGCCAGCCTGCTAAGAGAAAAGAGGAAAAGGATCAAAATGATCCTGTATACCAGAACGACAAGTATATTTCTGGAAAAAAACCAGTTCTTCATCATTAAACTAACTATAATTAACAGACAGAACAGTATCTGAGTCTGTGAACATCACTTATAAAAAACCCTGTTATTATCATTTTTATTATCCGAAACAAAATATCCGCCTTTTAATACATCAATACTCTCCCCTATCTGCCAATGCCCTCTGAATAATCTTAATTAGTTCCTGTGTTTATATTAAGGCTAATACTTATCATCAGAGAAATCAATGTATGAAACAACAGAATTGAATGATTACAGATTTTTCTAACAGTGAGAACAAAATTAAGGAAAAGTTTCTTCTTTAGAAGTAATATTAATAATAAAAAATAAGAGGCTGACCTTATCATCTTTATTTGACATGGTCAACCTCTTCATATAACATTACAAACTGTCTTCTCCCGGCTTATTCTAAGTTCTCGTCCCTGACATTTTCAAACATTTCCTGAAAATCATCGCTATTGAACTCATTCATGAATTGAGTTGCTTTTTTCTTGGCCCCCAGACCTATAATAAAGAATAAGACCAGTAAAGCACCCAGTACAAATATAAGAATTCTGGTTGTATCAGGTTTAGCCTTAAGAGCTTCAATCAGACCATGATAAAGGAGGTATAAGGCATAGAGATTCACTGCCAGACCAACTATTGATCCGGCTGTCAGGTTAAGACCTGAGATAAATCCCAGCAATGCTGATATTGGCATTATTACCATTACAGCTGCTGTAACTCTTGCACATGCTTCGAAATCAGTATTTCCCTTCGTAATAGCAGAAATGACAAGCAGAATTACGGCACCGATGAACAGACCTATAATAGCTGCAATAATATACCATACAAACATCATTATTCCGGCTGCACCGCCGAAAAGCCCGCCGGTCACTCCTCCTATTTTGAAAATACTCCAGAGAAGGGCAATGATACCTGCAATAACGCCATAAATTACAGCTTTGATCAAAGGTTCGGCAATCCCCCCGGTTGTTTTCATACTTGAGAAATAAGCCTTAGGATTAGTAAGGACATCTTTTGATTCCTTAATAAAAGCATTGATGTCAAATGTTGTGTTACTCATAATAGAAAAGGATTAAAGGTTTATAGTTAATCTTCGGTAAATTAATATGACAACTAATTTAGGAAAAAAAAACCTTACAGACAGACAAAATTTTCCGGTAAATTAAAGCAATAGTAACTAATCAGTGCCTAGAGTTTTGAGTGCCTAGAGTGCCTAAAGTTAGTAATAAAAGAATAAATCAATCCCTTTTATAGGCAGCGATGACACTTAAAGCTCCAACCACGTTTTGATTATTTTTT
>JAAYDB010000108.1 GCA_012729475.1 Bacteroidota bacterium | reverse complement strand
GTCCGCATCAGGTTTACCTGAGAGCGGACTTATCAGAATAAAAACCCTTATGAGTGAAACGAATAAGGAGATGGATCTGTTTGCTGGTCCCCCCCCGGGGATCACGAGCCGCCGACAGGCGGCGAGTAATCCCTGTTTAAAAGTTTGTTAAACCCCCTTAAACTCTTTCAACTTCATCAAGCCCGGGAAAAATATCGTCAATAAGAATAAACAATTTGAAATCAATCCCTCCCGGACTTTTATGATGGATAGTGCTCCTTTCCATGGGTATTGTAGGTTGACATCCAACTGCCAGAGGAGATTTAAGCATTATATATATCATATCCATGAGAAGACACTGTTAATTTATTATTTGTATGTGTATAAATAAAATAAGATTTATAATCGGGGGAAAATTTATTCCATATTATATAAAATTACTAACTTCGCAACGTTATTTAGAGACCAATTATATAATAAAAAGGGTTATTAATTAAATAACAAACAAAGTATTAAAAATCTAATCAGGTATTAAAATTTAACAAAATGAAAAACAAGTTATTTTCTGTTTTGGCATTTGTTGCCGTTATTGCTTTACTTTCAGGTTGTGGCAAAGTTCCACAGGCTGCTATTGAATCGACCAATGCTGCTATCACTGCAGCTCAGGAAGCAGAAGTTGATGTTTATCTTGCCGATGAGTTTGCTGTCTTACAGGATTCTCTTAATTCCGTTAATGCTGCCATTGAAGCCCAGAAGGGCAAGTTATTCAAGAATTTCGGTGATGTAAAGGAGGATCTCTCTTTAGTACAGGCCCAGGCCAATGAGCTGGCTTCCCGGGTCGATAGGAAAAAAGAGGAAATAAAAGACCAGGCAGAAACGATGTTGAATGATATTAAGTCAGTTGTTGCTGAGAATGCAAAACTAGTTGTCAGGCTCCCAAGAGGTAAGGAAGGTGCAGCAGTTATTGAGGCTATAAAAGCTGATCTTGCTGCTGTTGATAAAACTGTTGCCGAAGCACAGAGCTCATTCGATGGAGGCCTCTTTATGGATGCTTTCAATAAAGTGACTGAGGCAAAAGAAAAATCAGATAGCATCAATACCGAAATTAAAGATGTTCTGACAAGAGCAAGAATCAGATTCTGATACCTTTTGTGTATGACTTTTAGAAGGGTCTCTCATTTACCCCGTTTACACCGGAGGTGGCAGATCAGTATCTGATAAACAAAATACTTTCCTTAGGATCAAAAGCCAGGGAAATATGAGAGGGTACTATTAAGATACCCTCTCTTTCAATATATGATTCTCAAATGCAAAAGAGCAGGAAACGAATACTTCTTATTACTGTTACGGTTCTGTTTACATTTTTAACAGTTTTTTTGCTGTTTTATTCTGTACCCCCTTCCCCGGAAAAAGAAATAAGGGAAGCAAGATACTCACTTGCAGAGGCCAGGAAGAAAAATGCCCATTATTATGCAGAACATCTGTATACAGAAGCCAGTGCTTACCTGGATTCAGCAATGTTCTCATGGGAAAAGGAGAATCAAAGGTTTATCTATAAAAGAAACTATAATGAAGTAATCAGATATGCAGAGCTGTCTGTTTTAAGATCACATCTCGCCTCCAAAGTGTTTGAAAACAATATTTCTGAGCCGGAAGTGAGTCATATTCAAAGGATTAAAATCCTAAGGGATATTGAGAAAAAAATTAACCTCAGGTTTAGAAACTATCCTTTGAACTCTGATATCAGAGAGCGTATTATGCAAGGAAAATTGTTGCTTAAGGAAGGTGAGACAGCCTGGAAAAACTATCATTATTCAGTTGCTGAAAAAAAGATCAGTGAAGCAGAATACTATCTGGCTTCAGCTTATGAATATTCACAGGCCAGTCTTAGTAACTATTTCAGTCTGTATCCAAAGTGGAAAACCTGGGTTGACAACACTCTTGCAATGTCTGATTCCATAAACGATTATTCAATAATAGTGGATAAGTTTGCCAGAAAGCTGCACGTTTATTATGATGGTCAGAAATATTCAGAATATTCTACAGAGCTTGGACCGAATTGGGTAGGAGACAAAATGGTCTGGGGTGACAAGGCAACACCGGAAGGGATGTATAGGGTGTCAAAAAAACTCAGAAATGACAGCACTGTCTTCTATAAAGCCTTGCTTTTGAATTATCCTAATGATGAGGACACAGCAGATTTTCAAACTGCACTGGCCAGAGGTATCCTTCCTCATTCTTCACGGATAGGGGGGATGATAGAAATACACGGACATGGGGGAAAAGGTATTGACTGGACAGAAGGATGCGTCGCTTTGACTGATAGAGAAATGGATGAATTATTTGATCTTGTCAGGATAGGTACACCGGTAACCATTGTCGGATCAATGTTAGAGCTGGATAGTGTTATCAGATAAAAGACTTTGATGGAAAAAGATCCCTTACTGAATAATGAATCACCTGTTCCGGAAAACCAGGAAACAGATAATGATTATGATCCTGTAAATGCCTTGTCGGATAAAACTTCAGCATGTAAAAGATTAACAATATTGCTGATTAAGATACCTCCTGCTGTAAGAAAAATTTCATTCTATATATTACTTTTTTCTTTTTTTATTTGGGTTATTCCTGCTTTACAGGAAATATCAACAGGAGACAATTCAGATGCTATTGTTTCAGGGGACCTGGATGATGAACAGGAATACAGTAGGTATATTGCCAGCATCAAGAGAGATATACAAAGTCTTACAAACAGATATAACAGATATACCTCCGGACAGTCATATCTTGTTATTAATACAACAGATAACCTGTTTTATCTTTACCGAAACAGAAAACTTGTCAGGGAAGGTCATTGTAGTTCAGGTAGCTATACTTTGTTAATGACAGAGGAAGGGAGAAGCTGGATATTTAAAACACCGAAGGGCAAATTCAGGATTCAGGGTAAAATCATCAATCCTGTCTGGACAAAACCTGACTGGGCTTTTGTGGAAGAGGGCTTGCCGGTACCTTCCTATAATCATCCTTCCCGTTATGAATATGGCGTTCTGGGTGAATACGCAATGAGTCTTGGTGATGGCTATCTGATTCATGGCACTCTTTACAAACGATTCCTCGGTATGCCGGTGACTCACGGATGTGTCCGTCTGAACGATGAAGACCTGGAGGCAGTCTTTAATACTCTGTCAATAGGTTCTTTAGTGTATATCTTCTGATGATAGAAAAAGAAATCTGAATATGACGAAAAATATTGAAGACAGAAAAACTGAATACAATTCCGGAATTCTCATAAGGATACTGTTTCTGTTATTCCTGGTTTACTATACTGTTATGTCATTGCTGGCCCCGGTAAGAAAAAAAGATGCCCTTTATGGTGAATACGGATTTGTACAGGATGAAAGCAACAGTATTAACGAAAAAATAATAAAGGATTCAACATATCTCAGTCTTCTTAAACAGAAATCCTTTCTCCAGGCAAAACTGGCTATGGCTGAAACTGATTCAGTGTATCTGACTGTCAGTATACCTGATAGTATGGTTAATCTGGAAATAAGCGGGCTGACTGTTCATTCATCACATATTGCAGCTTACCGCATGAGCAGATTGCTGAGAAAGGGAAATGAGTATATAATGACTTCAATGTTATCAGAACCACTGACCATACGGAAGAGTTATTCAACAATTCCCAGGGAGCCGATAATGAAAAAAATGGCACCGAGAGATACCTCAGAATACCGTCCGGATATCATTCCGGATACAGCTGAACAAAAACCAGTCTTCTTTATACTGGAGTTTGATAAAGGTCTTAGGTTATTGATTTATCAGGATGAAAGAGGACTCTATCCCGGAGACCGGTTTGTATGTTTTTCTTTTGTTCTGTGGCAAAGGATAAGAATGATCTTTGAGGATCTTAAAAAAGTTTTTCTTTTTAAAGTACCGGAATATCATCCTTTTATAAAGATTCGAATTCCTGCGTCCGATGCCCGGATCATTTACAGGGCTCTGCCTTTGCAGGGGCAGACAGGACTTTACATATAATACAATATGCCAAAAACATACATGAATAGGAATAAATAAAAATAAAAAATGTATGTTTATGCCGTATTTATTATAATCTCTATGGGATGGCAAGATTTACAGGTATAATAGGTATTATAGTTATTCTGGGTCTTGCATATTTATGGTCAAACAACCGTAAAGCTATTAACCTGAGATTAGTGGTTTCAGGCTTCCTGTTACAACTGGTACTGGCTGTTTTCATTCTTAAAGTACCTCTTGGTCAGACAATTTTTGAGTGGCTTGGTAGGGTGATCAATAAGCTGCTACATTTTTCTCAGGAAGGAGGACGATTCATTTTTGGTGATCTGATGCATATATCCGATGCCCTCCCTCCTCAGATAGTATCCGGAGGTGTCTTTCTTTTTACATTGCTGCCTACTATAATTTTTATTTGTGTTCTTGTTGCCATGGCCTATCATGTAGGACTGATGCAGCGCATAGTAGCCGTTATGGCAAAGTTTGTCCACAAGGTTATGAGAGTTAGCGGCAGTGAAGCCCTTGCAAATGTGTCCAGTGCTTTTGTAGGCCAGGTTGAAGCCCAGGTAATGATACGGCCTTATCTGTCAGGATTGACAATGTCGGAACTTCTTGCTACAATGACCGGTAGTATGGCTACTATAGCCGGTGGTGTGATGGCTGTTTATATCTCTATGGGTGTTCCGGCAGCCTATCTTCTTGCAGCCAGCCTGATGGCTGCTCCCGGATCGCTTGTCATTGCAAAGATCGTTTTTCCCGAAACACAGGAATCTCAGACCCAGGGACAAGTAAAACTGAAAGTTGAAAAGGAACACGCCAATCTGATGGATGCTATATCTCATGGGGCTTCGGACGGCATGAGAATTGCTTTAAACGTGATAGCCATGCTAATAGGGGTAATAGCCCTCGTGGCTCTTATTGATGCTCTACTTGGATACTTCGGACTGTTTCTCAATTGGACCGGTGTGTCACTGGACTTTATGGGACTCAATGTGGAAAACCTCAGACTCCGAGATGTATTCGGTGTCTTCTTTTCTGCTTTTGCAATATTAATGGGTGTTCCTGTAACCGAATCATTCGATGTGGGATCATTGATGGGAACGAAAATGGTCATAAATGAGTTTGTGGCTTATACTGATCTGGCTCCAATGATCGCACAGGGGACACTTAGCGCTAAATCTATAATCATTGCAAGTTTTGCATTATGCGGATTTGCTAATTTTGGTTCAATAGCTATACAAATAGGAGGAGTGGGAACAATGGTCCCTGAACGTAAAGCAGATCTTGCCAGATTGGGGTTCAAATCAATGATATGTGGCACTATGACTTCCTATGTTTCTGCCTGTCTGGCCGGGATACTCTTCTGATTCCGGAATCCTTAATAGCTTCTCTGCACAGGTCCATCTCCTTATTCGTTTCACTCATAAGGGTTTTTATTCTGATAAGTCCGCTCTCAGGTAAACCTGATGCGGACAGCTCAGTGTAAACAGGGATTACTCACCGCCTGTCGGCGGCTCGTGATCCCCGGGGGGGGACCAGCAAACAGATCCATCTCCTTATTCGTTTCACTCATAAGGGTTTTTATTCTGATAAGTCCGCTCTCAGGTAAACCTGATGCGGACAGCTC
>JAAYDB010000107.1 GCA_012729475.1 Bacteroidota bacterium | reverse complement strand
TATTTACAAAATCGCTTGAAAATCAATTTATTTACCCCTACCCCAAGGGGAGTAAATTGATTTTCTTCGCTCCCCTTGGGGCCGGGGTAGACGAAGAAAATCAATGAAATATTGTGTATGATTCCTGATATTCATATTATTTTA
Source organism: Bacteroidota bacterium (assembly GCA_012729475.1). Classification (GTDB taxonomy): domain Bacteria; phylum Bacteroidota; class Bacteroidia; order Bacteroidales; family VadinHA17; genus LD21. The sequence continues at coordinate 15,985 of JAAYDB010000107.1, read as the reverse complement.
AAATATTTTTGACAGGTAAGGTAGTCAGAAAATCTTTTAGATAAAATGGTTCAAAATAAGCTATATCTTCCAGTTGTTTGTTTTTCAGAGCTATATATGCAGGTTTTTGCATATATGAAGCAGATATTCTGAAATCGTCTTCGATGATAATATTTTCACGCCTGATGACATTCCGGCATTTATCTGCTCCGTTACCGAAGAGGAAAATACGTGATGAAGGAGGCAGGTCTGTGAAGGAATCCGGTCCTATCACTTCAGCGCGGGTATCAAGCACTGTATTGCCTGCAGTGTCGATAACAGAATAATAGATCTCCATCCTTCTTGCATCAATAGCAGGGCAAAAAAGGTCGTCTTTTCTGATCTTATGTTTTTCTTTAAAGCAAGTTATAAAACCGTAATACATTGAAAGGGTTGTATCGATCCCGATTAGGGGTACAGATGAAGCATAGGCCAGCCCTTTTGCAGTGGAGACACCTATCCGGAGTCCGGTATATGATCCGGGACCCTTACTTACAGCAATAGCCTCAAGATCTGCAACTTTTATTCCGGCCTCTTTCAGGATGTCTTCAGTCAGAACGGTAAGTGAACTGGCATGGGATCTCTCCAGGGTACTTTCTTTCAGGCCTCTTATACTGTCTTCATTGCAGAGTGCAACTGAACAAATATCTGTAGCTGTCTCAAGACAAAGTATCATATTATCAGGAAGATTATACGGGTATTATTATTCGTAAAGATCATCTTTTTCAACGATCTCAACAAGGGAACTGTCGGATAGTTTCCTGCTGATGGCGCTGAAAGGGGCTGAGATAACCATTACACTGTCTTTCAGACCTGATATGATCTCTATGTAGTTATTATCCTGAATACCTGTCTCAACGTCTTTGGCAAAAGCATATTCTCCGTCTGTTGCAAAGGTTATTGTCCGTATTTCTTCATCTGATGTTGATATGATATTTGTAGTGTCAGTACGTGTTGTTACCGATTGTATAGGCACAGTAAGGATATCTTCTTTTGTTTCTGTCCGGATATCAACGGTTGTTGACATACCCGGCCGGAAAGGATTTTCTCCGTTATCTGCAAGATTTTCGTAGGATTCAGGAAGGATAAATATTTTAACATCAAAATTTGTTACCTGGTCGGCCGATGTACCGGTTGTTTTTGCAGAATTTGCTATTTCTGTTACTATACCTTTGAATTTATGGTTCAGATAGGCATCCACTTCAATTATTGCAGTATCGCCTGTGCTGACTCTGACAATATCGTTTTCATTCACTTCCACCTGGGCTTCCATACGTGACAGGTCAGCTATTCTGAGTATCTCTGTTCCTGCCATAAGATTTGTTCCTGCCACCCTTTCGCCGAGTTCTACGAGAAGCATGGAGACTGTACCGGCCATAGGTGCATTGATAGATGTTTTAATGAGGTTTTCTTCAGCTTCTTTTAATGAAGCTTCGGCACTGACAACAGAAAATTTTGCAGCATCAACCTCTGCTTTCGCTACATTATATGATGCTTCTGCCTGTTCGTAGTCGGATTGGGATATAGCATTCTCGGAGAAGAGTTGTTTGGTTCTTTCAAAAGACAGTTCGGCCTGTTTGAATTGTGCTTCAGCCTGTGTAAGTCGTGCCCGTGCAGAACTGATAGCAGCCAGGGAACGATCTCTCTGGGAGATATAAACATCAGGTTTGATCCTTAACAGAAGTTGTCCTTTTTCTACGGAATCACCTTCCTTTACATTCAACTCAACTATTTCTCCCGAGACATCAGGGGATATCTTTACCTCTTTTTCAGGCTGTATCCTTCCGTTGGCGGTTATTGTTTCAGTGATCTCACGTCTTATAGCATATTCAACAGCAACCTTTATGGTTGCTGCTTTTCCGAACCATCCTGCTTTTTTACCCACTACAGCGAGGATAAGCAGAACGACGGCAGCTAAGATAAGGCCTTTTAATATTTTACTCTGTTTCATTGTTCCGATGGAATATTTATTGTTTAACGGCATTTAAGGTGATAGGTAATCCTTTGTAGAAATCCAGCAATTTCGTTTTAAAGATGAATTCGTATTTTGCCTGGGTCATATCAGATTGTGTTTGTAAAAGTTGTGTTTTTGCTGCATTGTAATCTACAGGGGTGACCATTCCGACATCGAATTTTTGTTCGGTATATCTGAATGATTCTTCCATGGATACGACTGCCTTTATGCTGGCTGTGTATTTTTTAAGTGCTGCAGTGGCATCGGCCCAGGCCTGCTGGATATTCTTATAGAGTTGTTTCTTTTCTGCTTCAAGGGCATAGCGGTTATTTTCGATAGACAACCTCGAATTCGCTATGTTCTTGTTTATCTGCCATCCGTTGAGGATGGGGATGTTAAGAGAGAATCCCACTCCGTAGTTCAGATTGTCATTCAATTGCTCAGAGAACTTGTAATTACCTGTCGGATCACTCATCTTAAAGGCAATATCGGAGAAACGGGTGGTAGCCGAATGGCTCATTGAAAGGCTTGGACTTCTGCTACCGTTAGCTATCTTTAGATCATATTCACTTGCTTCAAGCCTCATCTCTGCACTTTTTATCTCAGGTCTTGACCCCTGAGCCAGTTCAAAGATATCCCGGATATCATCCTGAAAAATAATTCCGGTGTCAATTTGTATATCCGGCACAGAGATCCGGAACCCTGAAGCGGAATCCAGTTCAAGCATCTGGGTAAGAGTAAGATAAGAAATATCTAGCTGGTTACGGAGATTAATAAGCTGGAGTTCTTCGCTGGCAGCCTGAGCTTCTATCTGAAGAAGATTACCTTTAGCCACACTGCCTGCTTCATACATCTTCCTCGTTTTTTCTATCTGTTCCCTGGTTATCTGTAACTGACTGGCTGTTGCATTGACAAGCTCATGATTGAGAAGTATCTGCAAATAACCGAGAGCAATATTCATTGAGATATTGTTTTTGATGTTTTCCAGATCATATTCACTGGCCTGTAGCTGGTATTTATTCCTCCGGATAGTATTCATATTCTGGAAGCCTTTGAAGATATCAACACTACCTCCTGCATAAAAACTGTTTGACTGTATATTCTGGTTATCAGTATATTCGTAAGTGGTCTCGTCGAGAGCCCTTCCAAAGGAATAATTATGGGAAGCCTGACCGTTAAGGGTGGGTAAAAGTTTATACTTCGACAATGACAGAGTATTCTTTTGGTAATCAGTCTGAATAATCTGTTGTTTTATCTGTATATTGTGTTCAATAGCATAAACGATACATTCCTCAAGAGACCATATCTTTTCCTGAGCCCGGATAAATCCGGGGCAAAGGATCAGGCAGACGGATATGGAGAATAAAAGTTTTTTCATTATAATTATAATAACTTTTGATTTTACTGCGATCCTGTAAATTCAATAATAAATACGCCACTAATATCATGACGTTGCATCACCAGATTCATTTTTTGTTTTACCTCCGAAAAAGAACAAAGGTACGAATATAAGCAATATCTTATATTCTTTAGTTACCCGCTGAGAAAGAAAATGGAATAAGCGTTGTCTGTAAAGGTTTTTTAATGAGGTATTACAGGTTTATCTGTTTATAGCCGGAGTAATTTTTGAATCCTGCTTTTGATACTGTCAGTGAAAATGGTTATCTTTTCAGGCTAAATTAATATAATCAGATCATGTTACATTATAAGGAATTAGGATTAGTTAATTCGAGAGAATTATTTAAAGATGCTGTTAAGGGAGGATATGCCATTCCAGCCTTCAATTTCAATAATCTGGAACAGTTACAGGCTATCATAAGTGCCTGTGTTGAAACAAAATCGCCGGTGATATTACAGGTATCAAAAGGAGCGCGTAAATATGCCAACCAGACTCTTCTGCAGTATCTTGCCAAAGGAGCAGTTGAATATGCCAATGAACTGGGTTATAAAATACCCATTGTTCTTCATCTTGATCACGGAGATTCTTTTGAGACCTGCAAATCGTGTATTGAGACAGGTTTTTCGTCGGTGATGATAGACGGTTCTCATTTACCTTACGAGGAAAATGTCAGATTGACGAAACAGGTTGTTGAGTATGCTCATCAGTATGATGTAACGGTGGAAGGAGAACTGGGAGTGCTGGCAGGTATTGAAGATGAAGTGTCTTCTGATCATACTTCATATACAAGACCTGAAGAAGTTGAGGATTTTGTTAAAAAAACCGGAGTCGATTCTCTGGCTATCTCTATAGGGACCTCACACGGGGCTTTTAAGTTCAAGGTTAAACCAGGAGAAGAGCCACCTCCATTACGTTTTGACATACTTGAAGAATGTGAAAAGAGGATCCCGGGATTTCCGATAGTACTTCACGGAGCATCTTCCATTCCTCAGGATATAGTGGCAGAGATAAATAAATACGGAGGGAAGATGGAAAATGCAGCAGGAGTGTCGGAAGACCAGTTGAGAAAAGCTGCCAGTTCTGCTGTATGTAAAATAAATATCGACAGCGACGGACGTCTTGCTATGACAGCTGCTATCAGAAAAGTATTTGTTGAAAAGCCGGAGGAATTTGATCCGCGGAAATATCTGGGGCCTGCCCGCGATAAACTGAAAGAGTTGTACAAGCACAAAATTGTAAACGTTCTGGGTAGCGCAGATAAAGTTGTGAATATATAAAAGAGCATAAAATCAAATACATACATATTTGGTGTTATCTTTCTGTTAACAAACTATCTGTAAGGGGGAAGGCCGGAATAATCCGTTTTTTTTAATTTAACACAGAAATCGGAAACGGATATTGTGTGAAACATTCATCTTATAAGAAAGAGAAGTTAAAGCGGACCAATAAACTGTCGGTAATGTTAAATTACCGTGAAATGAAAGCCCTTGGTATTTATTGTGAGCGTTACCGGATAAAAAACAAATCGGAGTTTTTCCGCGAAACAATAATGAAAGCCATTATAAAAAGGTTTGAAGATGAGCATCCAAGTTTATGGGAAGAACCTTCTCTTTTTAATCAGGATACATCCAAATAAATTTGGATAATCAGCCTCTTTTTTTAATTTTACACACTGCAAATTATTTGTAACTGTTGGTTTTTTAATTTTATGCACCTATATACATATTTATAATTCAAATCTAAAAGATCTGTGTATCCTGAAAAATTATATATAAAACCGACCAAGCGATCACCGGCTATTTTTTTGGATAATGAGAAGATCTTCATCTTAGGCAGATCCATAATAGATAACCCTACGGTTTTCTATGAACCTGTCATCTCCTGGATGATGGATTTTATTAAGAACTGGGATGGCAGTACAAAGATTGATCTGGGTTTTGAATATATCAATACAGGATCTATAAAATGGTTATTTCTTTTATTAAAGGAGTTATCAGCCAAAAAGGATCTTTCTGCGAATGTTGATATCACCTGGTATTTTGAGAAGGGTGATGAAGATATGTGTGAGCTGGGGCAAATTATCCGTTCGCTGGTCACTTGTCATTTTTCTGTAAAGGAGATCCGTGCCATGAATAATCAGTTCTACGACAGGTTTCTCAAGGATCACAGCCAGCATATTCCGGATCCTTACTTTTAACATTATTATTTAAATATTATTTCATTGGCTGTTTGGAACATACATGTCTTAAGCAATCAATTCCTTTTATGAGTTTCTGCTCAAGTAAGTTTTATCTATAAAAAAAATTTATGTAGTTTTGCACCGGAGAGGAAGAAACAACTGACCCATGGTGTAATTGGTAACACGTCGGATTTTGGTTCCGCAGAGTCCTGGTTCGAGCCCAGGTGGGTCAACAAAAAAAGCGCAAACAGACAAAATATATGACTGAATGCGCTTTTTTATTGTAGCTTTTAATGAAACTATACTGAAACATATTAGTTATTCAATATATCATCCCCAGGTTCCCGGGATTATGTTTAATATGGGATTTTGGGATTGCAGATGCTTTAATGACGAAGTGTCTGTACTATTTTATTTCCTTCTTACTTCTGAACGTCAGTGCCAGAATATTGAAGATCATTGCAATAATTGTCAGAAAAGGAGCCAGGTTATGTCGTGTGAAAAGATTTCTGTAGTCAGTAACAAACAACATACCTGTTATTACGACAATTGAAAGGATAATTACTATTATTTTGAAGATTCTCAAATTACTTTGTCGGTTTGAAGATAAATTTATGAAGGAATTTATTCATTCCCAGAAGGTTTTACCAATATTTAACACCCGTTTTTTCAGGAAGGTTTTTCGATATATGCAAAATCCATTTCCAGCATCTCTGCGAAATCCATTCCGGCTTCTTTCATGTCTGCATCTTCCTCTTCGTAATACCATTCTACTTTCACCGGAAGGCCGGAAGCACTGATATCTTTCAGTTCGGCAAGCAGATCATAGAAAAATTTGGCAGAAGATGAGTTAAAATACATAAGATCCATCTGAAAGACGAGAGTATCCATACCGTTATTTTTACCGTCTTTTATCAATTCCTCCTTAAATCCTTTGAACCACTCTATTACAGGGTAATACATTGAACGAACATCTTCAGGAGCAGACGTTCCTCGAATACAAAAATGATTTTCTTCCGGGGAAAATATTATTTCAGGTGTACGGCGACCCTCTTCGATAACAAGTTTTTCCATTCTAAAACATATTGTTTTACTACACAGAAATCTTTTAATGAAATTATTGCTGCCAAATATATTAATTTATTAACACTATTGCACAAAGAAAACCTGTATTATGAGAAATAAGCGCTCATATATCATGTTCACTTACAATCAATAATCAACCTAACTACTTAGCAACGAGAGGAGCAAAGGAAAAGGGGCGGTATTTAGCTGGGGAGGGAAATTCTTTGCGTAAATAAACCTTATAAACCTAAGCTACCGCCCCGGTAGTATCTATAGGTTTAATATGGATTGATACTCTTTTGTTACCTTAAAATCGTTCTAAATTATTGTTTTCAGGCACATATAACTGATATAGAGAATAATAAATATTACAAAGATATTGGTTATCTTAGTGAGGAATTTTTATATAATTAAATATCTTGCCAAAAAAAAGCATGAGATTTATCTCAAAGCTCATACCTCCTGAAAGGTGGAGATTCCCGGTAATTGTTTTGATGGGGATATTCACGGGATTGGCTGTTTTTGCTTTATATATCTCAAATGCACCTTCTTATCTTGGAGATAAACCGGAGACCTGTGTTAACTGTCATATAATGGCTCCGCAGTATGCAACATGGTATCACAGTTCTCACCGGGAGATAACTCATTGTAACGATTGTCATGTTCCTCACAACAATATTTTCAATAAGTATTATTTCAAGGCGAAGGATGGTCTTCGTCATGCCACTATTTTCACTCTTCGCCGCGAACCTCAGGTCATTTTTATAAAGGATGAAGGCAGGGACGTTGTTCATAACAACTGTATCCGCTGTCATGAGGAACTGCTTACTGACAGCAGGTTGCTTGCCCGTGGACGTGATATACATGAATTCAGGATGGACCGCGAATGTTGGGATTGTCACAGGGAGACACCACACGGCACAGTCAACAGTCTGTCGAGTGTTCCCCATGCGCGTGTCCCCCTGCCCGGATCTGTCGTTCCCTTATGGTTAAAGGATATGGTTAGTAAAAGTAAAAAGCAATAATATGAAGTCGATTCAGGAGATACTTAAAGGCAAACCGTGGCTGGGATGGATTATATTTGCCGTTACGGTTATCATTGTTTTTTTTCTGGGGATGCTGGCTTCCTCAATAATTGAGAGAAGAGCAGAGGCTATATTTGCTTATACTCCGGCTGTGACTTTTCCTCCGGATGAACCCCGTAATGAAGTATGGGGTGAATTATTCCCACGGGAATACAATTCTTACATGAAAACATCGGAGACCGATTTCAAAAGCAAATATAATGGCAGTGCTATGGTTGATATGCTTGAAGAGTCGCCACGTATGGCTGTTCTATGGGCAGGCTATTCCTTTTCCAAAGATTATAATCAGGGTCGTGGACATTATTATTCTATTGAAGATATACAGAAAACGCTTCGCACAGGGGCTCCGGATGAAGGTGTTCCCAGTCCGCAACCCAATACATGCTGGACATGTAAAAGTCCTGATGTACCACGGCTGATGAATAAATCGGGTATTGCAGAGTTTTTCCGGGGTACATGGGATACAAAGGGAACAGAGATTATTAATCATATAGGTTGTGCCGATTGTCATGATTCAAAAACAATGAACCTGAGAATATCCCGACCAACGCTTCTTGAAGCTTTTGAGGCAATGGGACGTGACATAGAGGAAGTATCGCATCAGGAAATGAGAAGTCTGGTATGTGCCCAGTGCCATGTGGAGTATTATTTCAATAAAGAGATAGTAGAAGGAGTTGATTACCTGGTTTTCCCCTGGAGAAACGGTACAACAATTGAAGATTTGGAAAGTTACTACGATGAACTGGGTTTTTCCGACTGGACACACGCTATGAGCAGGGCTCCCATGCTTAAAGCCCAGCATCCCGATTATGAAATATATCTGACAGGTGTTCATGCCCAAAGAGGTGTGTCCTGTGCCGATTGCCATATGCCTTTTATCAGTGAGGGGGGACAGAAATTTACGGATCATCACATACAGAGCCCTCTGAATAATGTAGCTAATTCATGCCAGGTTTGTCACAGGGAAGAAACACAGGAACTAATTGAAGACGTTTATTCCCGACAGGATAAATTATTGGAAAACAGGAATATACTTGAAACGCTCCTTGTGAGATGTCATGTTGAGGCAAAGGCTGCATGGGACAGGGGGGCTGATGAGAGACAGATGAAAGATATCCTTAATGGCATCAGACGTGCCCAGTGGAGATGGGATTTTACAGCTGCCGGTCATGGTAATTCATTTCACTCTCCTGTTGAAACAGGCCGTATCATTACCGGAGGTATAGCTATAGCGCAGGAAGCAAGAGTGCAGTTAGCCAGACTGTTATCTTCTCAGGGATATTTTGAAGAGTTACCCTATCCCGACATTAGTACAAAAGCAAAAGCACAGGAATACATAGGACTTGACATGGAGATGATTAATAAGGAAAAAGGACTGTTTCTGGAAAACGTTGTCCCCCGTTGGATGGGAAAGGGCAGGGAAAGGGAAAAACGGGAGTATGTAGAATAACGATATCAGTGGATGAACATAAAAATTAATTATGATAAATGTACCTCTTGCGGATTATGTGTAAAGGTATGTGGTTCACAGCGTATAGGGCTGGATAAAGATGGCAGACCATATAAAATCATAGAAGCAGGTTGTAATGATTGTGGCCATTGTGTTGCAGTGTGCCCTGTTGATGCTATCATTAATACCAGGGTCGATATGAGTGATTACCGGGTTATGACCAACCCCGGTATTTCGTATGAAAGTATTACTCATCTGGTAAGAAACAGGAGAAGCATAAGGAATTTCCTTCCTGAACAGCTTAAAAAGGAAGACATGGATAAGCTAATGGAAGTGGCACGATATATCCCTACCGGTTCGAACAAACAGTCTCTGAAATACAGATTTATTACTGATCCGGATGTTCTGATGAAGATCAAATCGGGGATGGCATCAAAGATGCGTACTGTGGCCAGGCTGGCGAATATGTTTCCTGTAAGGTTTTTTATAAAGGAAGAGAGCAGAAAAAGTGCAAAAAGACTTCCGGATCTTTTCTATGAAGGTAATGATACTTTCCTGAGAGGCGCTCCCTGCCTTCTTGTCATCTATTCAGACGTGAAATATTTCAAAATAACCCAGTGGGATGCAGGTATTGCATCTGCCACTATTGATATGACGGCACAGACATTGGGGATTGGCACATTGATGAACGGCTATTTTGTTGTTCTATCCAATCGTTACCGTTCTATAAAGAAACTGACCGGTCTTGGTGGCGGCCAGTCAATTCTTGCAGCCATGTGTCTGGGTTATCCTTCTGTGAAATACAGGAAGACAGTTTACCGGAAGCCCCCCGACATATCAGTGTTATAGAACAAAAAAGTGAAGATCATTCTCTGCTTTTGTAGTTCTCAATCAATGTGATACCCGGATAACCAAGACCTGCCAGTTCAGGGTAATAAGCGTAGGTCTCTTCTCTGGTGAAGAAGCCGGTTACAATAACATGATAATAGCCCCATTGTTCAACAATTTCAACAGGAAGATCCAGCCGGGATATTATTTTACGTTGTGCCCGTACAGCATGTCTCTTTTTCTGGAAAACTCCTACCTGGAGGGCAACAGTGGGTTCCGCTTCAGATATTTCTTTTTCATCAACAGGGATCTCCGGAATTTCTGTGACCGCTTCCGTTATAGTATCAGGTGGTATAGTTAGGCCGGGAGCTGCAACAGCAGCAGTATCCCGGAAAGAAGGGATCCATATATCCCTGTGTCCCAGGAATCCTAATGCTGCTATCATCTTTTCTATTTCTTCAAGGGTTTCAAAACCGGTGACTCTAACTTTGTAGTAACCATCTTCAGGAACTATAACTACAGGTTTATTTATAGTTGCAGATAATTTATCCCGCAGTCTGACAGCATTGTTTTCATCACGGAAAGCGCCTGCCTGAAGTACCATATCGGTGCTAATGATGGGAGCGGCGGTACCGGTGATCGTTTCTGTTATTGTGGCTATTGAATCGACTTTTTCTGTTAAGACAAGCTGTTGTTGTTTGGCTTTGAGTCTTATGACCCATAACTCGGTGACCCCGTTTTGTCTTAGCAGTTCAATGTTCCTGTCAACTTCTTCACGTGTTTTAAGATCAAGTATCCTCACTTTATAGTATCCGTCTTCCACTACTATTTCCACATCTTTTCCAAGAAGCTTGTGCAGTTTCCTTCGGTAGGCTTCAGCATTGGACTTATTTCTGAAAGCTCCCAGCTGGATAGCCCAGCTGTCTTCTGATATTGTGACGAGTTCCTGAACTACTTCATGAATGATCATATAGGTTGTGTCCTTCCTTATTTCCGGTACCACAGCCTTATCAGCTGATGTATCATCCGGAAGGTAAGTCACAGTGAAATTAAGGTCATAAATTATATCTCCTTCTGCACCTCCTTTGACGCTGAAAGGTATTGTTTCAGGTTCTGATAACATGCCAAGGGTATTGAGTTGGGCAGTATCTATCCTGACATAGTAGTCACCGGGTGTGAGTCCGAAATAGCTGTAGAAACCGTCTATCTCGGTAAGTGTTTTGGCCACCGGTTTATCAGAAGCAGTAAAGAAACTGACAATGATACGTTCGAGGCCTTCGGTGAAGCCGTCTCTTTGGATCTTTACTTCTCCGGTGGCTTCCCCGACAGCTAAGACGGGTATTTCAATTGTCTTGAGGATGTTTGGGTCGACGGCTACACTGAGAGATTTCTTTTTGAGTCTCCATGAGATATTTTCGAAACTGTTAGGATCCAGTTCAATGAAACAGTCGGTGTAAGGTTCCAGGCCAAGGACACGAATAGTGGAATCCCTTTCGTTCTTTTCAATACGGCCGCTGCTGGCTTTAATGTTCAGTCCGGATACTTTTGGTTCACCCTTGTCTTTCTTCCCGTTGGCGTTGAGGTCGAGATATGGTACAAGTGTAATACCTCCACGACCGACGTTGGTACGGTTATCTGTCCCCAGGTATCTTGTTTTCCTGTCTCTGATGAGACTCCCTCTGGCATATTGTGTAAAGGATGTTTTGTCATCTGTTTGTCTTACTGACATACCTGACTGTGCAAAAGAGAAATCATAGCGGAAGCCCAGCTCTGCCATCTTCATTGGTGTACGGAAATTCTGTTCATAAGAGAGAGTCAGATAAGAGTTTTTAATAAGAGGCCTTTCAACCTTTACACGTGCGGAAAGGAACCTGTTATATGTAAATGAATACTGTGTCTGGGGTCTTATGACAAAGCCTCCCGGCACACGGAAAGCCAGAGAGAGATTACTGTATATCTGGGGTACCAGTTCCTCACGGAAGATACTGTAAGTGGTCAGACTGGTGTTTACTCCGAAAAGAGATGTCGAGAAAAGCCATTCGGCAGTTGTATATTTGAAAGCCGGAACAACAGTCTGGGTGACTCCTACTTTATTAAAAGATGAGAAATTTCCTATTTTCAGAGGTATTAAAAGAGAGGCTTTTCTTTCTTCCCTGTAATTAAGGTTAATAGCTTTTTGCTCCGGGGCATACCATATATAGTTGACATCTAATTGTATGTTGGATGGCATTCTGTAGGAGAGAGTGCCTTTTGCCCTGACTCCGTGAGTGTATTCCCCTGATAGAAGAAGATTATTTGTAAGCCTTACAGAGGTGTTTAGAAAAGGCATAAAGTTGTCTGAAGAAAGAGAAGAAAGATATTCAGCACCTCCTCCCAGTGTAATGCTGTTTGTTAATCCGTAACTGAAGCTGCCGCGCGAGAACCGGCTGGCCAGTGTATCTTCCACTATTCCGGCTCCCACATTGTATTCAAACACTTTATGTGGCAGGAAATTAAACGGGATATTTATATTCTGCTCTTTGGTCCTTTCTTCTCCCCACGGGCTGTAGAACTTCAGGTTGACGATGGAATTACCGTATACAAGAGGTATTTCGAAAGAGTAAAAGCCCGAGGCATCAGCTGTTACGTAATCTATCAGGACGTTATTAACATATAGTTCGACTATCCACCCCGGTTCAGTCTGGTCGGTCAGGGTGTACGTTCCGAAAGATCTTCTGTATGTAGTGGGAGTATTGGTCAGTTGAACACCTATCACCGGATTATATATTGTGGAGATGGCATTGGTCCGTATCTTACCGGCTATTACCTGTCTCAGGGGAGTGAAATCATTATTAACGTATCTCCACAGATATTTCTGTTGTTTTTCTGAGAAATCAGAGGCGCTGTTAAAATATAGCGAAGTAGTGAGCTCTCCTCCTGCCAGCATTGATCCCAGATCAAGATTGATCCTTGTTTCTGCTTTTCCGTGTATTTCTTCCGAAGCAATAACTGACCAGTCGGCCATACCTAAACGGAACAGAGGGTATGTACGTGCAATGTTGGTGTCAGCTTTTATTTCTCCTTTAACACTCGACAGGTTACGGCGCATCTCCTCCCTTCTCATCTCACTTATATATGGTAACTCCAAATCACTTGTGACAGTAACTGAGAGGGTACGGAAACTGAATGTGCACTCAAGGCCGAAAATTTTTCCATAGTAAGATGCTCGCAGGTAAAGATTAGTCTCTGTCCTGATAAGATCACCCTCCTGCAGTTGGTAAACTTTGTCCTGGTATGTTATCCTGTTTTGTTCCCTGCTGATCTCATAAACAGCATCGGGATTAATAAAAAAACCTTCTATCGTCTCCAGTCCGGGAGAAGGGACATTATGGATCTTAAGAAAAGAGAAGAGATCAGTGACAGGAAGCCATATCTCATCATCCCTTATCACAGCATCAATATCCATACCTCCTGTGCGGGGTATTTTGACGAAGACAGCTATCTCATCATAGTCAGGTAATTGTTGTGATAAGGCAGGAGAGATGAAAAGACAGAGGAAGAAAAAGAGAGTTAACGGTTTTATGGCTGACAGTCTGAACATACTTCCTGCAGATCGTATTACGGAGTATGCTTTTTTGTCAGTCATATCAATGGGCGCTATATTTATTCTATTACCAGTGTTACTTCAAACGATCCCGAATAGCTGCCCGGTGGATTGGATAAGGAGTTACCTACATGAAGCCTTGCCCCAAAAGACAGTTCTGTGGGTATTGAATAATCATTATTATTAACAAAAGGCAGGGAAGGGTTTGAATTTTCAATCTCAACAAGCATGGTATAACTGTTCCATGACAGTGTAAAATCGGGAATACTGAGGATATTGATCAGTGTTCCAGGATTGGAATTTATATTGAAACGGGCTGCTGATACGGGATATCCGAGACCGAGGAGTACGATATCTCCGGATGATGAGCGACTGTCGTTTTCATCAACACTTACCGTTCCTCCTGCAGCTCCATGATAGAAAGCACCGAAGGCAAGATCAAAGGTTTTGGCAATAAGTGGTGGTCGTGGAGGATTCTCCTGTGCATAAACCCGTAAGGAGGTGATGAATAAAAACAAAAAGGTAGCGGTGATAATAATCAAACACTTCCCTGTGTTGGTGATATGTCTTTCCGATATCATTGACCGTATATGAATATTTTCTTTGTTATTTTAATTTTTCCTGTGTCAAAGATTACTATACAGATTCCCGGACTTAAGTTGGGATTGAACTCATAATATCCTGATCCATAAATATTTTCAGTGAACAAAACGATGCCGGTCATATTGATAACTGACACGGTTCCTGTGGATCCTTCATTCATGGCGACGTTTATTTTCAATGTCCCTCCTGAATAATATGCATTGAAAATATTGTTTCCATTTGGTATATCATTTATGTCTGTTGATTCCGAAATGATAAGTGAAAAACGATTCAATATTTCACCTGCCGGAAGTGCAACATTATATTCATTTCCGACGCTGAGATCATGGATATTACCTGTTATATTGTCTTTCAGACAGATGCCTGTTCCTGTAAACACTTCATCCCTGGATGACAAGTAAAAAGTAATATTTCCGTTTTTGCTTGTTTTAATACCCAGCGGAATAGTGCACTCATTCATGAGTGACAGGGGCTGTCCGTTGACAGACAATTTCATTCCGTCGCTGCTCAATGCATACAGGCTGGGGACATTAAGATCGGTATTCATCAGTTTAAGGGCATCCAGGCTGCTGTCAAAGGATGTCATCGCTTTTTCATCAAAGTATACCACCAGAGGGTCGGCAGAAGCCGGATCATCAGAAAAGCGTGCGGCAAGGCGGATAAGGGGTTTGGATGGTCCTTTTCCCGATTTAAGGAAAGAGTGTGTCAGATCAGTTATCCGGGCATTGTTGTTTACTTCCAGATAAGCTTCCACAGGGAAAGAACCATCCGATACATGAACGAAGAATCCCTGCATTGAAGGTATAATATTTGTAGCCAGTTCATCACTTGATACAGTGCCAACATAACTGCTGTAAGTTCCTCCGTACTGGTCGGTAGTGCTTGCCTTGAAGTAATAAAGAGCATCATCGATGTTGGTCTTTGTCCATCCGGCAGGAATATCCCAGTCGACAGCTGATGGATAGGGATTCCCCACGAGGTTGAAACCTTCGGTCCAGGGGTTATTATTATTGTAAAGAGTAACAGATACAGAGCCATCGTTGACCTGACCGGTGATATCTGTAATTACAGGGACACTCTGTGATCCGAAATTGGCGGCATATCCGTGCAAAGGATGAAGGATATCCGAAGGGTTGTTGTATGCCACCCATCCTGATGAGGTTCTGCTTTCATCGTAGCGGTAAAACATCGGGAATGTTGTGCCAAGGTCCATCTCGTCGCTGAATTCATTTACGGTAGCTGATTGGAAAGGGGATGAGAAATATTTGTAGCCGAAGCGTGAAGGGAGATATCTCTGCATCGTTATGTTACCTGATAATGACCCGTTACCGGAACCGGCAATCATCGCTGTTTGTGTGGCTGATGACAAGAGAGTAAGGTATCCTCCTGTTGTGAGATTGCCGTTTTCAAGTGTCACAATACCGGAGATCTTTAAAGAATCGAGTAATATAACCCCTGCTGTGTTATTTATGATAAGGTTATTAATTGTGTTATTATCAAATGTATTGCTGCTTATTGTCTGTGTCGCTGATCCGCTCATTTCCACTGTGCCGTTTGCAGCATTGAGAGTGCCGTTATTTGTAATGTCTCCGGATATCCGGAGACTGTTTCCGTCAACGATAAGTGAAGCTCCCGGGTTTATTGTAAGGTTTTTTACTTCAGCATTCAGTCCTGTGTTTATAACAGGGTCGTTGCTTACATCGGGGACGCTGACAGACATGTTAATATTGGGTATATAATTACAAATCCAGTTACCTGGTTCGTTCCAGTCGCTGTTGACGGAACCCGTCCATGTGAGGCTTGATATTATTTCAAAAGGAG